>CAZJIR010000280.1:0-4557 GCA_964546095.1 uncultured Pirellulales bacterium | reverse complement strand
CGGTTTATCATGTCAAAGATGGCGATACTATTGTAGTTGACCCGGGAACTTATTACGGAGGATATAGCGGCGTCTCGCTTGAAATAGATAAGGCCGTTACTATCACATCGAGAAATCCCGATGACCCATGTTGCGTCTCGGCAACGATTATTGATGGATATAATTATAATGTAGATACCGATCAGAGTAACACTGGTATCGTATTTGCGCCCAACGTTGATTCGAGGACAGTCCTTAATGGAATTACTATACAGAATTGTGGTGGAAATTGGTCGGACGGTGATAACGGTAACAGGCAACAGGGGCATCCTGATGGCTACGATGGTTCGTGTGGCCAGGGTGCTGCAATATTCGTCTATAATGAGGCCAGTCCAATTATCAAAAACTGCATAATTAGAAACAATTTAGTGTGGGGGGGCGATGGCGGAGACGGCGAGAATGCGAACCAGGAAAACAATGCAGGCCGGGGTGGCTGGGGCGGCTGGGCACACGGTGGCGCTATATATTGTGCCCCCGACAGCAAGCCTAAATTTATAAACTGCTCAATTGAGAGCAATATAGCCAGAGGAGGCACCGGCGGTGACGGTGGAAATCGAGCGACACCTGGTGGCGAAGCTAACTACGGAGGAAGCTGGAGCGTGGAACGGGCAGTCCTTATTGAGTCCACTGGTTTAGGATTGTGGTATGTACCTGGTCCTCTGTGGGAAGCCTTGATGTGGGACCTTGCACCAAGCTACGGACCTATTTTTAATGATCCTAATCTGATCTCCTTCTTCGGTGACTATCGATGGTATTCCGGATATGGAGGAGGTGCTTATTGTGACATCGGAAGTGAGGTTTCTTTTATAAACTGCGAAATCAGAGGAAATCGAACTATAGGAGGATTTAGTGGACTTGGTGGTTTTTCGGGAGCTCGTCTTGAACCGTTTCTTGCTTATGAGATACCAAGTTTCGGGGCAGGAGTCTATTGTGCGGTTGAATCTGCTGTGAGTTTCACAGATTGCACATTTGAAGATAATCTTGCTTCCCCTGTTCAGGCGGGCGTTGACCCTAATCATAGTCTTGACCCATATATGGGGTATGGAGGTGGTGTGTGTGCCGAAGACAGCGCCTCAGTTATGTTTATAGATTGCGAATTTGTCGATAATCAATCCGATTCCGGCGGTGGTATATATACCAATAATACAGACGTAACAATCATCGACTGCAATATTGCGTCCAATACAGCGCTTCGTGGTGGTGGATTCATTGGTGCTAATGGCTTAATTAATATAATAAGCAGTGAGTTTACCAATAACAGCGCGATTATCGATGTCAACGAACCTAATGAAGTTACTCTCGCCGCCGGCGGAGGCTTATATTGCTGGTTGGGAGGAATAAACATCATAGATTGTACCATCAGCGGCAATATAGCTGATTTTTCTGGTGGTGGTATGCACCTGCGCGATGTAAACACTGCCTCGCTTACCAATAGTCTGATTGTTAATAATAGAGCAGGTAGAGATGGTGGAGGTGTCTCAGCTAACGTCTACACTAATTCGCTTGTTTCCAACTGTACCTTTACAGGCAACGTAGCATCAGGTGACATAGGAGAACCCGGCGATACCGGTATTGGTGGCGGTCTGTTCTGTTCTTACGAAAGTGATTGTGAGATTATCAATAGTATCTTCTGGAATAATAATGCCCTGGAAGGAAGAGCGGCTGCAATTGGATCGGGTTTCGAATTTGACAAGAAAGTCTCAATACTTGATATTTCTTACAGCGACATCGGACGAACCGCTGTTTGGGTTGATGAGGGCTGTACACTCATCTGGGGCGATGGAAACATCGACGAAGACCCCTTGTTCACCGCAGGACCGAATGGTAATTACTATCTCAGTCAAACTAACGCCGGTCAATCACAGAACAGTCCCTGTGTCGATGCCGGTAGTGATTACGCAAGTAATGTTGGTATGGTGGGATATACGACCCGCACAGATGATGAGGCAGATACGGGTATAGTCAATATGGGCTATCATTATCCGAGGGCGGAACCATGCATTATGTGCGACATTGTCCTGGATGGTATTATTAACTTCCACGATTTTGCGATAATTGCTGACAGGTGGTTTGCAGAAGATTGTTCACAGGCGAATGACTGGTGCCAGTGTGCGGACCTTACAACGGATACGTATGTTGATTTGAGAGATATGGCTTTCTTGGCTGACTGTTGGCTTGTCTGTGATGATGTAGCTCCGCTTCCTGACCCGAGCAGGTGGAGTGAGGAACCTGATTTCAGTTCACAAACATCAGTCAACATGATTGCTGAGACCGCCATTGATGCCTGGGGTTGGGACGTGGAATACTATTTCGAATGCTTCTTTGGCAATTGCCATGACAGCAGCTGGACGCGGGACCCGAATTATACGGACAGAGGTCTTGCTGCAGATGGTGAATATGGCTACAGGGTGAAGACACGGGATGGAGCAGACAATGAAACGGATTGGTCAGAGATCGTCTATGTTACCAGAGAAGATAGGTCAGCGCCGATGCCTTCTCCAACATGGCTTATTGAACCTACTGCGATTTCGGAAACTTCAGTTTTAATGGAAGTTAATCCCTCCACCGATGAAAGTGGAGTGGAATATTATTTCGAGAACATAGATGCTAATGATCATGACAGTGACTGGCAGGACGGAACCAGTTATACAGATACCGGCCTTGACCCCAATACAGAGTACTCTTATAGAGTCAGAGCCAGAGATAAATCTCCTAATCAGAACGAAACCATCTGGTCGCCGACGATTACGGTTGTTACAACCCCAACACCAGGTACAATTGACTTGATAGCACCTACACCTAATCCGATGGAGTGGGATATGGAAGAGGACCCGAACGGTTTTCTTGGTACACCTCGGGAGATTCGGATAGACGATAATGGAGATGGCATCCTTGGTTTCAATGAATACTTTGTCATAATGAGATGTGTTGAAGCTACGGATGACAGCGGCTTTGTGGAATATTTCTTCGAATGTACAAACGAATCGGGCTTTAGCAGCGGCTGGATTACGTTCCCGGCAGGAGAAATTCCAACATATCTCGTTTTGGTGGGTAGAACCGGACAAGGTCTTCGTTTCCGTGTCAAGGCACGCGATGCGGCTGGCAACGAGACAGGGTGGTCAACTGAATTAGCTACACCCAGGTTAGGTGGGTAGATAAGTATGACTGCGCTCGAATATCTCCGAAATTCGGAAATTCAAACTATGTAGTCGGTTATTTATCTTTTAGCATTTGGTAGCCGTAATGTGCGAATAAGTGGTCAAGTATCACCATTGCTGTGTAATTCTCGGCAACCGGCCAGATACGGCCTACAATGGTGGCGTCTCGTCTTGTAATGGCTGCCAGTTCCTTATTCTCCAGCGTGTACTTGTCAATAGTCTTCTGTGGTTTGTCAATCGTGGGTGTTGGCTTGACCGCGAGTCTGACGATGATTGGTTGTCCTGTAGAGAGGCCGCCTGTGATACCGCCGGCATTATTCGACTCGAAAATGACTTTGCCGTCTTGGGCGCGCATCTGGTCATTATTCTCGAAGCCGGTCATATCTTTAACAGCAAATCCAGCGCCGACCTCAACACCTTTGACAGCGCCAATACCGAGCATTTTGCCAAGTTCTCCATCAAGTTTGTAGAAGACCGGCTCACCCAGACCGGTTGGAACACCGGTTACAACAACTTCCACTATGCCACCAACCGAATCCCCTGTTGCGGAAATACGGTTACAAGCATCGACCATTGCCTGGGCGGCGTCAATATCGGGGCAGTTCACTATAGGATGGACACCATATTTGTCGTGAATCTCAGATAAAGAGAGCTTAGGAGCTTTCTCGCGAATGGCGTCGATTTCCTGCTCAATCTCAGTTAATACTCTTGTCTTCTCCAGAAATCTCATGTCCATATTTATACGGTCCTTGACATAAACCTCCTGGTAAAACGGGTCGAGGTCGTGTCGCATCTTTTTGTAATCGTTGGTGTACTTAAGGGCCTTGTCGGCAGCTACATCGGGGCATCGGACGCCGGCAATCTCTTTGGCATAGGAAAACACTTCGATGCCGCATTTCTTCAGGACCTTTTTAGCGACATAACCGGCGGCCACGATAGTCGAGGTGTAGCGTCCACTGAAGATGCCAGCGCCTATAGCATCGTCGTCGGGGCCGTATTTTTGGAAAGAAGCGTAGGATGCATGGCCCGGGCGTGGTGTACGATTTGTGTCTTGGTATTGTTTGATGTGTATAAAATGACGGTCCAGGTTGGGAATCAGAATCGCCAGTGGTGTGCCGTTTGTGTGATTTTTATTCCCTGCATTTTCGACGGTGTCGTCTACATTTATGCCGGAGTAAATAATCGGAAGGTCCGGCTCTTTTCGTGGACTGCTCAATTCATCGGCTCCCGGCTTTCTAAGAAGCAGGTCGCCGTAAATTTCCTGTTCGGTTAATAATGTACCCGGCGGGACGCCATGTACAAGGGATGTCAATCCTTCCTGATAAGAACCGCCAGCTACTGTTACCTGAAAACAACGTGT
>CAZJIR010000279.1:1365-4562 GCA_964546095.1 uncultured Pirellulales bacterium | reverse complement strand
GGATAATTTTCCACCGCCACCATAATACCACCGAGCATTTTGCTCAGCTTGTTATCAAGCTCAACCTGCTCGTCATCGGACAATCGACCTGAGACCGCCTTTGCCCTCATTTCAGTGATTTCAGTGAGCAGGCTTTTCTCATGCTGCATATATGCCTTAACGGTCGAAATCAGTTTTGGCAGCAGGTCGTATCTTTTTTTAAGTAAAGCATCGATAGTACCAAATACATTAGTCACCTGATTTTTCTTTGCAATGAGGCTATTGTAAATGAAAACCACAGCGAAAATAGTCACTACACCAATAATAATTATGCCCCACATTTTTGAATCTCCTTTGTTTTCATTTCTTAGGTTAAACTGACCGAGCGATTATATTTACCGCGCTGATAAACAACTTGCCAGTAAAAAGTTCTCGTAATTCCTAGTCTGGGCGTGGCGAATTTTATGTTATTAAGGATAGAAATCAGAGGCCAAAAAATAACCTGCTATAAAATTAACACAGTTACTGTCCCATTTTGGAGAGGATGCGGAAAATTTGCACTATAATTATTACCACAAGCCCCTGAACTGTTGTCCTGTCATAGTGCAGATTTTTTAGTACGGAAAATTTATGGCATTTCGCTCTTGAGAGTTTCAACGGTTCCTTTTAATTCTTCCCGAATGTTATCGAGTTTTTCCTTGCTCTTTTCTGTGGCTTCAGGAAGCTCTTCAGCAGATTCTTCTATCACGTGCGGCGTTATGAACACAAGCATCTCACTGTTTGTTTGAAGAACCTCATTATGCCGGAACAGGCCTCCCAGCAAAGGCAAATCACCGAGTAACGGCAGCTTATGTTGGACTGTGCTGTCCTTCTGGAACAGGATGCCGCCGAGTAAAAGCGTTTCTTTGTCCTGCACAATCATATTGGTCCTCGTATTCATCTTGGTCCTTACAGGCTGGCTGTTGACGAGTTCTGAGGTAAGCTGGGAAATCTGGACATTAATAATCATATCCACCCTGTTTTCAGGAGTAATACTTGGCCGGGTTCGCAGTTCCATACCTACTCTCTCGAAAGAAATACTCTGGGTGGTGGTCTGTTGTGTTACTGATTCGCTACCCAGAAATGCAACTTCGCTGCCCTTAAAGAATTTTGCTTCTTCATTGTCCTTTGTCCAGAGAGTCTGCTGATTTAGAATCCTGGCGTCGGTTGTTCTGATGAGGAAATCAATCAAGGTGTAAATATCTGTTCCGACGCCGAGCACTGTCCCCGTGCCTGTAGCTCCGAACGGATTTGTGCTTGTGGGAGATATTATACCGGAGACTGTGCCGTGAGTCCCAAGATGTGTGAGATTGCCCAGCGCTGTAAGTGCGTTTTCACCCAATGTACCGAACGCACTTGGATTTGTTGACAGCTCAATGCCGAGAGAAGTTACCTTGCTGTGCTCTACCTCCATAATTATTGCCTCTATCATTACCTGCTTGCCCGGCACGTCCAGCTTCTGGATTAATGCTTCTATCTCGTCCATGAATTCCGGCGGAGCGAGGGTCATAATCGACTTGGTATGCGGCTCCGGCACGAAGCGAATTCTGCCAATAACATTACTAAGGGGCATTTCTTCATCAATGGCTGTACGAGCTCCGGAACCAGACCAGGGTGGTGTATAAGTATCCTGGGTTGTTTGGTTGTCGTTTTGGTTGCTACTACTGCTACTGCTGCTGTCGCTACTGCTGCTCGAGTCGTCCATTTCCGATTCTTCGCTCAGTCCCTGTGCGGTGTATCGAATCGGTGCATTTTGTCCCGGTTGGACGAACATTGCATTCAGACGTTCACTAAGGTCTTCGGGGTCTGAGTACTTTAGCTCTATTACGTTTGGTATTTCTGCCATTTCTTCTCTGTCGAGGTCAAATATCAATTCCTCAATAACATCGTATGCCGCGGGAATCTTACTTATTACAATTATCTTCTTTGTTCCGGGAACATCTGCAAAGGTCAATTGTCCGTAAAGCGGCCCGATTATTTTTTGTTTTTCTTCGCCTCTATCCCCATATAGAATATCGTATATTGATAACCCCCCGGAGCTTTCTTCGGTAAAGAGGTCCGTTAGCAACTCAGCCATCTGCACAGGGTCGGAATTCTTCAGTTCGATTATTCTTGGCTTGACCTGCTCTACATCAAGGGGAACATCCCATTCTTTGATTTGCTCCTCAATTTTGACTATATTCTCAGGCGAGGCGATTACTGTTACTTGTTGCATAGTTGGGAATGATATTACTTTTACAACGTCGGTCGCGGTTTGTGTGCGCCCATATCTATAATAGTAATAGAGGGCAGAGGACGAATAATAGTTGCTGCTGCCCGGAATGTCCTCACCATAGAGGTTATCAATGTTTTCCTTAATCTGGTCGGCATCGGCGTTCTTCAATTTAAAAACCTTTGTTTCCATACCTGAAGGTAAATCTATTTCCTGGATAAGTTTCTTAACCATTGTCCGCATATCCGCCCTGCCGAAAACCATAATCTGTTTTGCCTGCACTAAAGGTTGAACGAGAACGTTGGCCTGCAGCTCCGACCCTGTCACCTGCTGTAAGGCCTCATTAAGGCGTTCTGCGACTTCACTGGGGTCGACGAATCTGACTGGTACTGTTTCGTGCTCCGATTTTATTGGGTCTTCTTTGTCAAGCTTTTGAATCCACTCATCAAGCCGCTTCATATCTTCGGCCGAAGCTCGTGCAATAATCCACTTGAGTCTTGGTACGGGAATAAGCACAACGGGCTGTTGACTTGGCCCAATCAGAACAGATGTTGATGTCCTCGGCCTGGAGCTGGAGCTGCTTCTATAGCTGGCGCTCGAATAACTCCGACTCGATGAATAACTGCTTCGGCTGGGAGTTCTTGAAGTTGTACCCGCCTCGCCGCTTATAAGCAATCTCAGTAACTGGACAAGCTCTGTTGGGTCGCTGTGAAGAATCTCAAAATAATTCGTAACAGTCTGCTCTGCTTCGGGTATATCGAATTGTGTGATAATCGCCTTGATTCGCAGCAGATTCTCAACCGAATCTGTCACTATCAGATTGCCCGTGCTTTCATCGGCGCTTACAATGCCGTTCTCGCTCAGAAAAGACTGGACAATCTGGCTCATTTGTGAAGGACTGTAGTTTTCCAGCTTAAAGAACTTCTGAACTATCTGATTTTTATTCTCAATTGTCTCAAGAGGCTGG
>CAZJIR010000279.1:0-1355 GCA_964546095.1 uncultured Pirellulales bacterium | reverse complement strand
ACCGCTCGGTCAAGTTTTTTAATCCACTCCTCAATCTGTTTTATATCCTCAGGCGTTGCCTTGACGATAATCCAGTTGTAGGTCGGCTGTGGGATAAGCACCGCCTGTGTGCGGCTGGTTCCAACTGTAACCGATACTGCTGTACCGCTTGTAGATGAGCCCCCGGAAGTTGGTCTTGCCGGGCCCGAACGCCTGCGGTCACGACCGGCGCCTTGGGTACTCGTACTGCCATCCTTACTTAATAGTGTTCGCAATAGTTCGACAATCTCTGTCGGATTACCGTTACGGATTTCAAAGTACGTTGTCTCGATTTGCTCAACTTCAACCACATCAAACTGTTTTATAATAAGGTCAATGCGCATCAGACTCCTGACCGTATCGATAACCAGCAGGCTGCCGGTATTTTCATCGGCGCTTACATAGCCATGCTCGCCGATTAACGGCAGAATAATCTGTCCCATTTGCGATGGGCTATAGTTCTTTAACTTAAAAAACATCTGAACCGGTTGGTCTTTGTTGGCAATCGCTGCAAGCGGAAGGTCATCTGATATTGTGGGAATCTCACCGAGTTTTGCCTCTGCTATGGGTCTGAGAAAAATCGTGCCGTCAGTCTCTTCGGCGACATAGCCTTTCAAACGCAGTGCACTGTAAATCTTGGAAAGAGCCTGGCTTCTTGGCAGCTTTTCCGGCGCATATATAGTGATTCTCTGCTTCATTGCTTCATCGGTGGGGATGATTACCTTACCTGTCCACCTTGCAAGTTTGTCAATAATAATCTTCATCTCCACATTTTTGAGATTCACGATTTCCATAGGTTCGTTCGGCTCAGAAGGCCCATTCGGCTCGGTGGCGGAGGCTACTTGTCCTTGCTCAGTGTCGGCATCCGTACTTTTGCTTTCTGATTCGTCCCCGGTTGTCGCTTCACTTGATTCATCTCCACGGTCTGCTCTTTCACTTCTTCTTCGCTCTCGCCCAACGATTGCTCTTGTCGGCTCTCTGACATCCGAAGCTACTTCACGCCTGCTTTCGCCCTCTGTCCTTTGGGCTTGGCCGGACGGCCCGGGTTCGGCTGCTACTGTACTTTCAGTGGTTTTTTTTGTTTGTTCCGGCACAGGGGGATAAAAACCAACCCTCCAGATGATAAGTACCGCCACAGCACCAACTAATATTGATATTATGAGTTTTGCCCGTTCCATTTTATTCACCTCATTAATTATTTTTTTGCCCTTCGGCATCTGACCTACCGCTTGGTTTACGCTATAGGCCGGTGCGGTGTTCTATGAGCAGATCGAACACACACCGGAGCACCGCATCAATAATCACGCACTATTACCACATCTTTGCCTACCATGTAT
>CAZJIR010000278.1:0-4566 GCA_964546095.1 uncultured Pirellulales bacterium | reverse complement strand
CGGTACACTAATTGCAAAAACAGTGGGCAACGAATGGATTTGGATAGCCGAATGGGAAGAGGGGGTTGAGTTCTACAACGGTGCCGATACCTACGCTACAAACCTGAGAATGACCTTTAGTATAGGCGGGCATGAAGTTGCAGGTAATGGCAGGGACGTTAATCCCGCCAGAGGGTATAACTTGACCGATCAAGGCTACAGGCTTTTCTTAAACGCTATCCAATATATGCTTGGTATAAGTATCACTCCGGGAAAAGCTGGCATACCCAAACCCGTCGGTGGTACGACAGACGTGTCGCGGGATGTCGTCTTAGGCTGGAGGCCGGGAGTATATACCGCTACGCATAATGTGTACTTTGGAATGGAATTCAACGACGTCAACGAGGCTAGTGTAACTGATACACGAGGTGTGCTGGTCAGCCAAAACCAGAGTGCTAATAGTTATGACCCTCCCGGGCTTCTCGATTGGAACCAGACATATTACTGGCGTGTAGATGAGGTTAATGAAGCAGAGCCGAATAGTCCATGGAAAGGTAACGTCTGGAGCTTTACGATACTCAACCATCATGTCGTGGAAGATTTCGAGGATTACAACGACTACCCGCCCGACAGGATATTCGATACCTGGGTAGATGGTTGGGGCACGACAACAAACGGCGCCACGGCCGGTTATCCTGAACCGGACTTTAATGCTGGTGAGCATTTTGTTGAGACACAAGTTGTTCATAACGGCGAGCAGTCTCTGCCGTATTTTTACGACAACGATATGAAATATTCAGAGGCTGAGAGACCATTGACTGATGAGGCACGCGATTGGACCAGAGATGGTGTTCAGGAATTATCAGTATGGTTTAGAGGTTATTTGCCGGAAGTCGGCAGTTTCACAGAAGACCCGTCCGGTACATATACAATGACTGCCACCGGGGAAGATATCTGGAGCGACTCCGATGCATTCCACTTTGCTTATAGAGAGCTCACCGGTGTCGGTTCAATTATTGCAAAGGTCGAGAGTGTGGAACAGACGGACGTATGGGCCAAGGCCGGCGTTATGATTCGTAATACGCTGGAACCGGATTCAAGACATGCTATGGTGGTTGTTACACCCCAACAGGGTGTTTCCTTCCAGCGTCGCACCGTAACATCAGGAGAAAGTACCGAGACCACAGAAGCAGAAATCACAGCGCCGCAGTGGGTGAAAATAGAGCGTGATATTTCTGGTGACTTTACGGCCTCTTATTCGTCCGATGGCATCTCATGGACGCAGATTGGCGTTGAATTGATTAACATGAATGTAACTGCGTATGTGGGTCTTGTAGTAACGGCACATAATCCCATTGAGGTTTGCCAAGCCGTATTCTCTAATGTTAGTATCACAGGTACAGTCACTGATCAGTGGATGAACCAGGATATCGGCATACTCAGCAATTCTCCTCAGCCGATGTATATGGCAGTCTCCAACAGCACCGGAGAACCTGCGGTGATATATAACGAAGACACTAGCGCAACGGTGATACCGATTTGGACGGAATTTGTTGTTCCTCTGCAGGATTTTGCCGACCAGGGTATTGACCTGACTGATGTTGATAGTATTGCAATTGGTGTTGGAACCAGAGGCGATACCTCAACAATGGGTGGCACAGGTAAGTTATACTTTGACGACATCCGTCTTTATCTGCCACGAGAGTCTGAATCGGAATCAGAACCGTAGCCGGAACCTACACCTTAGGATTAAACCGGTAATCGGGACTAACATTCGTATAACAGAGTTGTTCTGAGTCGAGGCTTATACCAAAGAGCTTGGTATAGGCCTCTTTTTTAATTGGGACTTTACTGTTCAATAATATTATCCGATTTTGCCATATTAGTTACACTAAGAATTTCATAGAACTCTATGAATTAGAAAGTAACTTAAAGAGTTATCTTCCTGCTTGAAATAGTTATGGGTTACTTTCTTAAAAATTACCAAAATCAAAAACGATATTTTCGATTTAGTTTTAGGATCAGTTGTACTTTTTTAATGAGGCAAAGACACTCGAAAATTATAACAGCTTAAAAAACATCAACTTGTACTTGTTATGTTAAATCTGGGACACCTATGAAGAGATCAAAGTCAAGTAATAAAATCCTTGACGTCACATTTCTTTTGTATTGAGACGTCCTCTTACGGCATATCAGTTTATTTGTACTAACCTTTCAGCCAGTCACCTGCCGGTACTTGATCCACCGCATGGCGCAATACAGGATCAACATTAGTATATACCTTGTTGGTCAAATCAGAGGAAGAATGCTCCAACAATTTCTGGGTGACTGCTGTAGATACACCTTTTTGGGCAAGTACAGAACAAAAGGTCTTGCGTAAATCATGAAATGTGTAATCATCCAAGCCAAGTTTCTGACGTATCTTTGTCCATGTATACCGGCTGAAATAATCATTAAATAACTTTTCTTGCTTTGTGTCTAATCCAGAAACATATTTCTTCAGCTCAGCCATGATAGGAACAGGTACAGGCCGTGAGCCCATGCTCTTTCTGGTCTTTTTGCTCCTTGTAGTTATAGAACAGTTTTCAAAGTCAATATCGGAGACCATTATTGAGTCAATATCACCTAGTCTAAGTCCTGTGCCTAAAGCCAACAGAATTCTCATCCTCAATGTCTTATGTCGTTTAGAAGCTGAAATTATTTTCTTGATTTGAGTATTACTTAAGGATTTGACGGGCTTTTCATCTTCCTTCAATTCTTTGAATTCAATTTCACCATTGACGTATCTGTTTTTCCTGCACCAGCGAACGAATGCCCTTAGATTTCTGATGTCTTTGTTGAGTGTTGAGCGTATTACTTCTTTGCCTCTTTCGAGAATGTATCTGTCAATAGCATTTTGTGTAATCTGTTTGGAATTACATTTCCCCACTAGTCGTTCAAAGTGGCGTAATGTAAGGGCTACTTCATAACGTGAAACTTCGACACAACCAGTCACCTTTTTACTGTGTTCGTATTCATTTCGAATCTGGTTCCAGTCAACAGTAACAGTTCCCGTAAATACGTCTGAGTTTAGTTGGGTGTATTTTATCTGGCGGAAATGCTCAGCCAGGGCTTTATTTGGTAAGGCTTTTGTTTTGCGTTTGCCGCTTTCGTACCAGCCTACCCACCAGCCCTTGACATCTTTTCTTTTGTATATCCAGACCTTTTTCATAACTCAATCTATCGTGATTTTAGGTATCTGAATCAAGGGAAAAAGAAGGGCAGATTTTGGGTAAAATAGTGTCAAAATGGTGACAAGGAATGAGATATTTAAGATAATTTTAATATAAGCCTATATTTCAAAAAGGCTTATATAAAAGACACGTTTCTGTTACTCCGGATACTTAATCCGATGCGACAAAAAGCCTCGCTTTTTTACTAAAATCAAGGTGCGTTTATACATGGTTGTCAAGGGCCATAGTACAATCAAAGAGACACTTGACATTGTTTAGTGCCCTCGATATTTCCGGCTGGGACCGAACGTAATGACAGTTTTATAGTACCAGCTGGTTTGTTAATCGAAATCTTCTCAATGCATCGCCGCAGGGCGACCAGCTTTTCCTGCGGCACACCCTTGCGGAGCACGAATTCGAGACCAGCTAAGAACTTCATCGAATCCGATGCTATGCTATTGATTTGGTTTCGCGAGAGTGAAAGCCGATCAAGTTCTTCTAGCCTGGCTTCGAGTTGATACTTCTCTTGTCTCAGTTCGCACAATCTCTGATCCACGAGCTCGCGGTTGGTCGAGGTTATGTTGTCCAGCAAATTGTTGTTAGTCATGTTGATCTTATTGAGTTGGCGCCGGGCTCGTTTGCGAGCAGCAACGAATTCTTCTGTTTCTGTGCCAATCTGAGCCTTTACAGCCTCAGCCAGCTTTTTACGCCCCCCTTTTTCTAGGAACGGCTTATAGAAATCCAAAACTATTTTGATAACCTTTTCCTCCAGGGTTCTCTGCGAGATTGCATTCATTTCACAGATGCTCCTACCCTTGGTAATGTATCCTCCACAGCCATAGTAGAAGGTCTTCACCCGCGTCCCATCTAATCGCTTCTTGCCTTTGTTTCGAGTAACACCCTGATACCGATTGCCACAGAGACTGCATCTCATGAGACCGGATAGTATGAAGCGGCTGCGCTGGCCGTTCCAGGTCTTTCCATGGTTATTCCGTCTCTGCTCTATTGACTTAGGATGACTTTCAAGTCTTTGCCTGGCCTGCTCAAACATCCGACGGCTTATCAATGATGGGTGGGCATCACGAACAATTATCCAGTCATCTTTGCCGTTAGGCACTAATCTCGCCCCATATATATTTTCTCGATCCACGGCCCGGCCTTGGCTTATCCTATGGAACCGGCTGTCAGTGCGGCGGTTCCAGACCATGTCTCCTGCATAGATTGGATTTGTCAGGATATACCTAATAGTTGTATCCGTCCATTTTCCGCTGTAGATGTGAGACCATTGTGGTCCACGTGGTGTAGGGATACCTTGCTGATTCAGGGTATCGGCAAGAGATTTATAACCTTTACCCTGCTCTGCATACATTTGGAA
>CAZJIR010000277.1:0-4568 GCA_964546095.1 uncultured Pirellulales bacterium | reverse complement strand
ATTTGGGCAGTTGGATTGTTCGGGAAAAGTTTTCTGAGCAAAGCCAGCTCACTCTTCGACCATAAACCTCTCATGAGCTTTTTTCTCTTCTTCTTTTTAGCCATGATATGACACCTTTCGCATTGACAGGACTCGTGGTTAATAATCCGCTTCTGAATCATTTTAATGAGCGACGTGTTAATAATCAAACAATTTCTTTGGAATAACTTCAAATACTTAAAAAGCTCCCCGGCGTGCTCCATTTGGTCACCTGTTCAGGGATTCACCTTATAAAATCACACTTTCGTGACATATTGCAGAACAGGAATTTTGTTTATTACAGACAGCTTGCCGTTGAGTTAACAAAGTTACCGGAGTCCCACAAGGTTATTTTCGTAACCGCCTGTTATGTAAAAAAATATGAGTCAAGACTTGTCAGTTAACGACCATTTTCCCCGGATAGATTCAGAAGCGACGTAACAAAAGCTTCTTGGAAATCAGAAGTGCTGTTAATCTAAGGCCACTTTATAGCCTGATTCTATCATTTTGCTCTGTAAGACCAATAGCCCTATCGCCAGTTGCGGGTCGGCTTCTATCGTTTCCCGGCTCGAGAACCTCTGGATGTCAGGGGAATCGTTAAGGTGGTCTTTTACCACTAATCCATTCGCTTTCTGCACATCGGCCATTTTCCGCAGCTCGTCGTCTCGCAAACTCACCTGCACACTTGGCGTCAGGCCCCAATCGCCTCCACCCAGCTTTATAGCCATATCCCGGCTTTTAATATTTTGTCCCGAAGGTAAATAATAATAAGCTGCCGTGTATTTCAGTTTTGCACCGCCGCCAATATGGCTCGCTATTGACTGTACACTACCCTTGCCATAGCTTCTTTCTCCGACAATAGTCGCCCTGTTATACTTTGGTTCCTGCAACACCCCCGCCAAAATTTCCGAAGAACTCGCCGTAAAACGGTCTATAAGAACAACTATTGGGTAGTCAGGATGTGTTAGCTCCTTATGTGCCGATATATAAGTAGGCATCCCGCATCGTGGCTGTACTCTAACTATCAATCCTTCTTCTATGAATCTGTCTGCTATATCAACCGCGCTCTTTAATAGACCGCCCGTATTAGAACGCAAATCCAGAATCAATCCACTCAATCCTTGTTCCTCGAGCCGAATAAGCGTTTGTTCGAAATCATCGGCCGTCTCGGAACTAAAGCTGATAATGCGAATGTAGCCAATCTTGTTGCGACTATCAATAATAAACCGCCATCCGCCTGTTTCGGTCCTCTGCCAGCCATTAATCGAAGGAACTGCTATATTAGCCCTGTGTACGGTAATATCACGGTCTTCATGTTCGCCCTGGCGCTTAATCGTTAGGGTCACCTTTGTTCCCTCCGGGCCGGCAATACTCTGAGCCACACAGTCGGCAGACATCTCATTCGTTGCAATCCCATCTATTGCCATTATTATATCCCCGGCCTCAAAACCGGAATGGAACGCCGGCGTATAAGGTAAAACACTTATAATTCTCGCAAGCTCCTCCTTTTTTGAAAACCTTATTCCAATACCTGTAAATCGATTGGTGATTTTCTTTTCAAAATTCTTTGCCTGACTGGGCCAGTAGATAACCGTATGAGGGTCAAGTGAAGACAAGGCCCCCTTCGCAAACTGTGTAATCAGCAATGCAGACGGCAACTCTAAACTCACAAAGGGAGATTTGCTCAACCCTACGACTCTTTCAAAAAAATCTATGAACTTTTCCTTGTCCATAGCTTCCGTCGACTGGTACACCTCATTCAAAATCGCCATCTGTTCCACCAGGAAAATCTCACATTGAGCATCTGATATCTTATACTCTGTCTCGATATGTGAATTGCTCATCACTTCTACTAAACATCTACACCTATTGACCGCCTCGATTGCCATTTCGCGATAATCAACAATATTAACGTAGCTGGAATCCAGAATATCCACTGCGTTGATAAACATTTCTTTTTTTATGCCCGAATAACGCTCCTGGCAACTTTCACATTGGCTATCCTGCAGGAATTTCAAGATATCGGTTTTAACCATAAGCTCTTTAGCATGGTCTGAGTACGCCTTATCGTCTTTGTACATCTGCTCAAGCTTGCTATAACAGACTTTATACGAATCAAGCCACTTGCCCTTCAACTCGAATTCGGCAGCTATCTGTTTAGCTTGTTGAACGGCTTGTTTCACAAACACATCATTGAGTAAAGCTTGTTCCTGCTCTTTGTCGGAATGCTTCAAAATCCTTAACGCCACCGTCAAAACCATATCGACTTCATTACTGTCTTTAGGAAAACTATTCAGTTGAAGTTTTTCAAGCTCATCTGCCTGCTCCTGGTAAGTATCATTTTGGGATGCCTTACGCAGGGCATTTATGACCATATATTCATCAATAACTGTCTCAAGCTGTTTCAGGGCCACGCTGTCAACAGAAGCCGATTCGTGCACAATTTCCCGGGCGCCTGCGAAATCGCCGCTCAGAATCTTCGCACAAACCGAATCAATTACCGATGCAGGCGAGGGTGTCTCGATGGTAACCTGGGTAAATAACCGCTGAGGTGGTGTGCTTTCAGCAACTACACAGATGTGTTCCCATAAGACCACAGAAAGCAAAATAAACATTGGCCGAAAAACAAACGACCTATAATTCTTGTGCTGGTTAAAACTCAACATAAAAACTCCATATTGGTCGAATGATTAAATTCATAAGGTTGTTATCGGTATATATCAGCCCCTGAAAAAGTGCTTTTTGACTTGAAACCAGGGAATGTGTGCTAACGCTTGAAATCGTAGAAATTATTGAATCTTCGATGTCTTTTTTTATGAGAGCGGCTAAAAAAAGGTCCGAGAAAGTTCAAATAAGAAATACAAAACTGCTTCTAAAGAATTTTCAGCATTTTCTTGTAAAGATGCCTGCGTAATTTGTCGTTGCCTGAATTGGTTGTTATGTTTTAGGTAGTAAATAACCATTATAGCCACGAAATCGGTGGCAGAAGCGGGGGCGTAGTATTATGGTTTACGAGAACCAGGCGGGTTTTAAAGCGAGAGCGTTTAAGGTTAAAATTCATTTCTTCGCGTTCGCGCTCAGCCTTGCTCTACTTACAACAAATACGGCCGCAGCAGCAACACAGCAGAACATAAAAAGTCCTTCGTGCAAAACACTCAGACAAATGGCAAGAGTATATATGGCCTTTGGACAATACACAAAGGCACAACCGCTGGCAGAGCGGGCATTAGCTCTGGCAAAAGTGAGCGATGTGTCCGATTCTGAGCTTGCTATGTGCCTGCTTGACCTGGCAACACTGTATAAAAGTCAAAACAAGCTGAACGACGCTGAAAAGATGTATACGCTGGGTCTGGAACTACAGAAAAAAGCCCTATATCAGGGCCATCCCTATTTAGCTTATACACTGAGAGCCTTAGGGTCAATTTACAAAGAGCAGGGCAAGTACGACCAGGCCGATTCGGCTTTTGATGAGGCAATGGTTATCATGTACGAAAGTCATACCGAAAACGACAAGGCATTGGTTCCATTCTGGGTGGATATTGCCTCGCTTCTCGTTGCAAAGCGTGATTTCAAAGAGGCCGAAAGTTACTATAACAAGGCGATGAACTTCATCAACAGCAGTTATGGGCCGGAACATCTTTACACGGCAAATGTTCTTGGCGATGTGGCAAAACTATACACGATGCAGGAAAGATACGATGAAGCAGAGAAACTAATAGACCGAACATTGGCAACACAGGAAAGAATCTACGGACCCGATAACCACCTTATAGCATCGAGCTGGTTGACTAAAGCAAGAATCTGTCACGCAAAGGGAGACTACATTCGCTCAGAAAAGCTGATTGAAAAAGCGCTGGCCACAGTTAGAAAATCAGGCAACATGGCCATATTTACAAAGCTTGAACAGAATGTAGAAGAAATTCGCACAGGCAAACAAAACATTTCTGCTCCGGTTGCTAAAGCCGTTGATGTAAGTAACGAGATTACTACATCAAGATAAACTATAAAATAAAAACCCCGCCCCTTTTCAGGAGCGGGGTTATTTTACAAAACAACAATTAATCTGTTACTTCTAATCCACCTGATTAATCGCCGAAAGTTTCACCAGTTTCCATGCGTGCTGCAAGAAACGCTCCGATATTATCGTTTCCGCTCTCAGTGACACCTGTGCCGTATTTTCCTATGACAAAGGCAATAGAATCACCTACCGGTGCACCCATTTCATCGTTCAGAACAGCTATATACCGAACGAAAGCATCGATGTACTCCATAGCTGTAGCATACCGCGCTTCTTCATCACCGACGCGTCCTTCGCCTTCGAATGCCGTAGCAATCGAAGCAGCCATTTCCGGAGTGAACAGTGCATCGGCCGGTGCTAAATCGTTAAATATCTGAATCATCGCAGCCACCCGGGCTCCATCTTCATCCCTTAATATCGCCGCAGCGTTAATGAGCCTTGCACAGCTCTCGCACGGCTGAATGTCCGTATTAAGGATGGATGAATTTGCCAGAGAAACTTCAATCGTCTCTCCCGGAACTCCAAGCTCAGC
>CAZJIR010000276.1:0-4578 GCA_964546095.1 uncultured Pirellulales bacterium | reverse complement strand
TGTGTGTAAAGAATAGATGTGAGTCCTGTCCTTTTCTTTCTCCAAATTTGGGCTAAGGACAACGCCTGCCCAAGCCCAAAGAAATGCAGTCGCCATCACTACTGAACCCACGGAATGGGCAGTCAACTTAATTGATCCTAATTCAAAAACTGCGAGATCGCGTTTCTTACCGGCACCATCCTTGTAGAGGCGGAATCCGTAGCGTGCTACCACAATCCCTCCGTAAATCGCAAGGATCATTCCAGTCCCCTTAATTATGATAATTAGTATTTCTGATGCCATTTCCTTGCCCCTGTAATAATATTATCATATTGCCAAATTGGAGTTGACCTTTTGAACAAACATCTCGCTGCTATTTGATGATATCGGCAGAATATGGTAAACGGATAAGAAAAATCCGCTTTGCTATATTATGATTTGTCGCTCATGGTTTTTGATTTGGGTAAATTAAGACCAGACTTTCCTACCAACAAGCTGCCTGTTTTGTTAGAAGACGACGTCTTTGCTGTTGAAGACGGGGCCGTCTTCGCAGCACATTTTGTAAACGGTATCATTGGAGCCTTCAACTCTGCATTCGACTGCGCAGCTTTGGCATAAGCCGATGCCACATGCCATTCGCCGCTCCATGCTTATTTGACAATCGATATTTTTATCTTTGGCAATCTCAGCCAATTTTTCGAGCATCGGTTCAGGGCCGCAGCCATAAATGACCATATCCTTATTAGCTATACTGGTTCGGTCAAGCCATTCGGAGAGGCAATCGGTGACTAGTCCACGATACCCGGCTGAGCCATCATCTGTTGCTACCATTGATTCTATGCCGTGCTTGGCAAACTCCGACAGTGAAAATCCAAGTTGTTGAGAAATCTCATCAAGCTGTCCCTCGAAGGGCAGGTCGGCTGCGGTTTTTGCACCGGCGAAGGCAATAACTTCGGTATTAGAATAATCTTTTGCAAGGACTTTCGCTAGGTGCTGTATCGGCGGAACTCCCATTCCACCAATCACCAAAAGGGCGGCTCTTTTCTCTTTCAGAATCCGGAAGCCATTTCCTAAAGCGCCGATTATGCTGAGGGAATTACCTGGTGATAAAGTGGTCATTCGCAAAGTGGCCGGGCCTACGACGCAATAAAGAAGCTCGGCGTGAGTCTTATCGCCGTCGGCAGTGACATCGGTAAAACTAAAGGGTCTGCGCAGCAGTATGTTGCGACCGGCTGCATCACGTAGCTCTTCGGGTATATTTTCTGTAGGTGGTGCGGCTGTGCCGGAAAGGTCCAATTCGGCGAATTGCCCCGGTTTGAAATCAGCGAAAGCTTTTGCACCGTCTTCAGCAAACTCCAATCTAAGCTTATAGAATTGCCACCCGATTTGTCTATTTGAAGTGACGTTTGCTTCAAACACACCCCGACCTGATGATGAGAATCCTTCTGACATAATTAGCCATTATCCCTCTCACAGCAAACCTTCAAAAACCTTTACGCCGTCCACCACCTTGCATACGTGAACGGCATATTTATCTGCAAAATCAGGCCTGCTGCGCGGATAGGCCTTATCAACAGCCTGCCTTACTGCTTCGACACTGTCGGCCTGAACCAAAGCGCCGGAGGCCCCTTTGTCGCCGCCTCCTAACATTCGCTCTCCTAAAACGCCCGGAACGGTTCTAACAATATCGCACATTGTTTCCAGTTCCGGGCCGGATATTTTGTAATCATCCCGCAGGCCGATGCCATCTTCTCTAAATATTCGACCGACAGTTTCAATGTCACCGGCTTTCCAGGCTTCGAGCATATTATAGAACCGTTTTTGGGCACCGAAGATATATTTTAGCCGGTCGCATAAGTCCGGATGCTTATCACCGAATTCGCTTATAATTTTCTGATAAATTTTATCCTCCTTGATATCTGCAAGGCAGGATATGTCGTGATTGGCTTTTTGTAATATCGAAACGAGCTGCTCGCATTCGGCGCGTCGGATTTTGTAGGTTGATTTTTCTAGGCCGGGGCGCTCGGTTGCAGTATCGAGGACAACGATCCGGAAATCACTGGCGTCTTTCCCTATGGGGACATAATCGATGGTCCTTTTGGCAGGGTTGTAATATGTGCCCATACTCTCGCGGGCGAACAGTATCATTATCTGGTCAAGCTGACCACATGGTGAGCCAATATAGTCGTTTTCGACTGCCTGGGCCAGGTCAACGATGTGCATTTTATCTTCTATCTCGATATTGTTGGCATCGAACAGAGATAAAATCAGATTCAGGCTCAAAGAAGCTGACCGGCTCATCCCACCACCAGGGATGTTGCCATAAATGACACCATCAATTCCCTGTGAGAGTTCGTATCCTTCGCGTTTTAAAATATAATCAACTCCATACGGAAACCTTCCCCATGTTTGAGCTACAGTGGCCGACTTAGGCTCAGGGACATTTCCGAGTTCGAATTCTATAACGCCATCGTTGGGAAAATTTCCACTGAAGAGCCTAACCTTTTTTGTGCCGTTAGGTTTATATGCCATCCAGATAAATCTGTCGGTTCCAACCCCGAAAAGCTCAGTGCCATTGTAGTCACCGTGTTCGACGCCGAGGCAGAAGCGCGAAGATGTACGCCTTATCTTGCCACTTTTGATATTGATGGCGTTGTCTTTTGCGAGCTTTAAAATTATCTCCAAAGCTGCTTTTCCTTCTTGTGTTAGCTCCATTCTAAGATTCTCACTTTCGTTACCTTAGCAGTCCAATCGGGCTGAACAGTACGTACAGAGTCAGCGTGATTATTACCACGAAAATTCCGGCTATCTTGGCACCGTTGGAAGAGCGAAGGTCAAGCCTCGACTGTTGCTTGAACTCAATAGGCTGAGCCAGTGGCTTCAACAACGTAATTATTGTCATCACGACTAAACACAGGCCGAAGCAAATCGCCATGCGATTTAGGAACTGAATTTCGGGGCCGATCTTGTATCGCCCGAGCAGGTACATTCCGCCGTAAGAAACGATATTGGTCAGCAGCCCAATTACGCCAGCGATGGGTGGGGCCTTTCGCACAATCAGGCCAAAGACGAATACTGCCAGAATACCCGGCGATATCAGGCCCTGGCTCTCCTGGATTATGGTGAAGATGCTGTTGCGGATGTTAGGATTACCGAGCCGAGGTGCAAGCAATACCGCAATAACCGAGAACACCACAACGCATATCCGACCAAGTAATACAACGGCCTTTTGCCCGGCTTGCGGGCTGATGTACTTTTTGAAGATATCCATCGTAAAGATAGTTGATGCTGCGTTGAGCATGGCCGCCAGCGAACTGACGATAGCCCCCAATAATGCCGCCAAGACGAAACCAACCAAACCAGTTTTCTGAGGCAGAACACTGCTGAGCAGTTGACCTAATGCTGTGTCGTATTTGTAGGCGATGAACTTTTCGCTTGTGACATTAACATCGGCAGATTTGGCCGCATCCTTCACAGATTGGTTGTATACCTGCAGTTCCATAGCAAATTCCGGGAAGGCTGCCTTCCATGACTTATCGTCCGATTCAAATACCGTGTATTCTTCTAACTCCAGACCATCAAGCTTGGCCTGTGTTAGAGGAAGTACGAATGAATTCTTTGCCTTAATGGTCTTTAAAGCTGCATCATCCGGATAGACAGCGAGCATGAACCTGCCTCTCGGCCAGTTCGTGATAGCGTCTTCGCCCGGTGCCTGTGCGAGCTCGACCATTTGAGTTTTTTGGTTAGCCATCATGTACTTGGCAATTACTGGTGCATTGTCGCTAACCGATTGGTTCTGCATATCCTTCGCGAATAGATTGAAGGCTATGATGCCCGGAATCACTACAACAAAGGGAATGAGCAGCTTCATGAATGCCGAGAACACAATACCCTTCTGTCCCTGAGCTAATGACTCCGAGGCCAGTGTTCGCTGCGTGATGTACTGGTTCAGGCCCCAGTAGTAGAAATTCGGAATCCATAAGCCAAGAAGAAGCGCCGTCCACGGCAGCACCTTATCATCCCCCGGCAGGAACATATTCATTCGTACCTTATTCAGCTCCCAGAAACGGTTGATTGCTCCGGTATCCTGCGAAAAGGTCTTCAGTCCCACTGCACCGGTCTTAACGTTTTCCACAAAGGCAAGCTCGTCTGTTGAGACGCCAAGCTTCTTGAATGCGAATATCATAACAATCGCTCCGCCGATGATAAGGGCGCTTCCCTGAATTAAATCTGCCCAGGCACAGGCCTTTAGTCCTCCGGCCGCTACGTAAACCATAGCTATAAGGCCTATCACTAATGATGCTGTCTCAATTGATACATCATATCCCATCTTCCCTGCCATCGTGTTGACTGTTAGTGCCCCGGAATATGTCACCGAGCCCAGCAGAACCATGTAGATGAACAGTGTGGCTACGGCCATAATGGTTCGAGAGGCGGCGTTGTAGCGTACTTCGAGAAATTCAGGCATCGTATAGATACCCGCCCGCAAGAAGTAAGGCAGAAATGCAAACGCGACAACCACGAGCGTAATAGCCGCCATCCACTCATAACTGGCAATAGCGAGCCCGACGTGACTGGCTGCATTGCCGCTCATACCTA
>CAZJIR010000275.1:0-4586 GCA_964546095.1 uncultured Pirellulales bacterium | reverse complement strand
AAGCACCAATCCCACTATTGTGATATTGCAACACGAATACGGGCTTGACCCCGAGAAAGACGGCAATGACGGGCAAGGCACGAATTTCGTGGACATGGTAAAAATATTTCAAAAGCAGAATTTAACAACGTTAGTTTACCTGCATACTGTTCTTGATGAACCGGATGAACACCAGAAAAAAACCATCCAGGATCTTGCCCGGCATAGTGACGGATTAATTGTTACCACAGAAAGTGCGATTAATATACTCGAATCTGATACTTATGGAATTGACCATGCAAAGCTCAAACACATCGACCACGGCATCAGGATGAGTCAACCTTCTCAATTCGACCGGCTTGAGATAAAACGAGCTTTCGGTCTGGACAATCATTTTCTTATTACAACACTTGGGCTTCTGTCACCGGGCAAAGGAATTGAATACAGCATTCGAGCCTTTGGCAGGTTTTTAGCCGAGTCCTGCACTGAAACCCAGAGAAAAAATCTGGTTTACCTGATTGCAGGCCAATGTCACCCCAATTTCGTAAAGGCCGAGGGCGGAATACCGTATAAAGAATATCAAGCGTCACTCAACAAAGCCATTGAAGACTCCAGGCTAAACTGGTGCAGAGTGAAAGAATTGGGCACAACTGATTTTGACAAGTATGACATTGTTTTTCTTGATACTTTTCTGGGTGAGAATACCCTGTTAAAACTTTACGGTGCTACAAACGTAATGGTATTGCCTTATCTTGACATGCAACAGATTTCAAGTGGAATACTGGCAGATACCCTCGGCTCCGGCAGAGTGGCGATAACAACGAAATTCAGATATGCGGTTGAGTTAATTCATTCGAATAAAAGATGTCCGGAAGGAATCATAACCGGGCGGTATGCCAGAGGTATTTTGGTCGACCCCGGCGAACCTTCAATCGAACAAATAGCGAAAGGTCTTGATTATCTGGTTTTCAACCAGAATAAACGCCTTATTATGGAAAATCAGGCCCATCAGAGAGGCTATCAAATGAGCTGGAACAACAGCGCCTGGGGATTGTTGCAATATATCGACTTTGTGCGAGAACAAAAGGGGATAGTTACCGGCAGAGGGGTAAAATTCAACCGGGAAAAAACTTCTACTCTGGAAATAAAGAAACGCAGAACCTCAATATTTAACCGAGGCACTGTTAAGTAAGCTTAACAAGCTTTTGCTCTTTTGCGGATTTGTATACTGCCAATATTACTTCAACAGCCTTACGAGCCTCAAGCCCACTTATCCAGAAATCTTCACCGCTCTCCAGGGCCTCAAGAAAAGCCTTGAAATTACGCGTATGATTTTCATATGAGATAGCAGCCGGGTCAGCGACACCGCCGCCACCTTCAATCTCGCCGAATTTCTTTCGGATTTGCTCATCTTCCGGTTTCTCATCGGCAAATTGCCAGACGGCAATACTGTTTTCCACGTTTATGATGGTGCCTTTTGTGCCGGTTACTTCAAATCGCCGGAACTGGCCCGGATACGAGGCTGTAGTGCCGTAGATAGTTCCCAATGCGCCATTGGTAAACGTAAGCACAGCAACAGCGGCATCTTCTGTTTCTATCTGGGGGTGACCCAGTTTTGATGTGAACGCCTGTAATGATTCAATCGGCGGCATTACATCGCACAGCATATCAACCATATGGATGGATTGATTCATCAAAGCACCGCCGCCGTCAAGCTTCCATGTACCGTGCCAGGAATCCTTATAGTATTCATCATTGCGCCACCAGGGGACATATATACCAGCATAAGTAATCACATCGAGACGTCCGGAATTTATCGCTTCTCTAATCGGCGGCATCATATCATTAAATCGATATGGAAAAATACCTCCCAAGCGAGTGCCACTTTTTTCATGCGCCTTTATCATAGAGTCGATTCGCTCTAATGTAATATCCAGAGGCTTTTCGCATAATACGTGTTTACCGGCTTCGGCCGCGGCAACCGTAGGCTCCATATGAAAACCACTTGGCGTAGCGATTGTAACAATATCTATTTGGTCATCCTTTAACATTTGCTCATAATCGTCGAAGGCACGAACATTAAATTTATCGGCAAGATTCTTAGCTCTTTCGGGTATTTTGTCACAAAAGCCGATTAGCTTTGCATTGGGAATGTCGCCAATGGCTCTTGCATGAAAGTCAGCGATAAGTCCGGCACCAATTATTCCAAAATTCCAAGTTTTCATCTGTGTCTCCTTTTCTATGTCCAAGGTTAATCACACTCCAGACCGACCTCGGCCGCAAGCTCTCTGACTGCCGCGATGGCCTTTGAGAAAAGCTCAGGGCCCGTTGAGCCGCCAAACTGGCCGCCAAGCTGCAAGTGCGGCTCCATCGTAAGACAGCCATCGTAGCTCATCGCCGCCAGCTCGGCAAGCAGCTCTTTGATTTGACCGTCACCTTCGCCCGGTATGCTGCCCACATCTTTTGCCCCGAGCTTCCAGTCCTTGATATGAATATGGACAACGTATGGCTTCATAACAGGCCAACAACTCTCGACATTATCTGTTATCTTTTCACCCCATACGAAATTTGCAGGGTCATAAACCAACCGTAGTTTCGGCGAGCCGATGGTGTTTACCATCTCAACACACTGCTCAGCGGTATGGCCGTAAATATGAGCCTCGTTTTCATGCACCATTGTAATATCAACATCCTTTAGTACCTCAACCTTAGCCGCCATCCGCTCCATAACCTCGTCACGATAATCATCGATATTCTTGCCTTCCGGAGCATAGTAGCTGAACATCCGAATATATGGGGTCTCAAAAAACAAGGCCAAATCAACGGCGTGTTTGAATTTATCCAGATGCGGCCCGAAAGGCTCATCAAGCTTGACTTTACCTATAGGCGAACCGATTGCGCTTACCTTTAGGCCATGGTCCTGTATCATCTTTTTCGCTTCATTTAACTGCCCTTTTGTAAGGTCCATTATATTTTTCTTGTTGATAAAGCGAGGCTCGATATAACCGACGCGTTCATCGGCGAGATATTTAACCTGCTCTAAAAAGTCCTCGGTCACTTCATCTGCGAATGCACTTAATTTCGCCATTTTCATTTACTCCGTAATTAAATGATAAAACAATTTAAAATTCACCTTTCAAAACTCACCGCCACATCCGGCAAATCCCTTTCGATTTCATCCAATCTGTAACCAAAACCCGGCCCATTTAATGTCGACAAGTCAACCCGGCCGTTGCGCCTTCGATACAATCCCGGATGCACCTGTTCTTCCGGCATCGAAGCCGCCGGATAAAACTGCATAGCATTAGTTTCAACACCCATAATCGTCCCTGCATGTGCGGCCAAAAGAACGTGAGGAATCTGTGCCAACATCGGATTAGTCAAATCCTGCACCATAAGGGTCATTCCATGCGCCTTTGCCCAGCATAGACTTAACAATGCCCCCGTCTGGGTCTTACAAGTCTTCAACGCAACTCCTGTCCAACCCAAATTTCGGCCAAGCCTGACTAACTTCCAGTCATGGGCGCTCTCATCCATAAATAAAGGCTTGCGAGCCGATACACTATGAACATCAATCTGGTTTTCCTCCAGATTATAAGGAAAAGGCTGCTCCACATAAAGAATCTGTTGGTAGATTCGAGGATGCTCCACTACCAATCTATCCAGAATGTCATTAACATAGGCAGGGTCGGTGACAGTGCAGTTAAAATCACTGGTCAGCCACAAAACATTGTTCTCGAGTGCTATCCGGCCGACTTTAACAAGACGTTCAAAATCCCAAGAAGAATCGTTGCCTCGCAGTTTCACCTTCAGACAAGTTAGACCATCTCGCTTTATCCAGTCGGGCAAGAGGACAGGATAACCATCATCAGGCTCAGCACCTGTTAATTCGGAAGCATCCAGTAAATCCTTACCACCTACAAGATGCCAGGCAGGCATTGCCTTCACCGGAGGATGAGCAAAAAAATCTGCAGGATATTTACCTGCAAATGAAATGTCAGCACCATCAGCCGGTTCAAGAAAACCGGACAAATCAGTATTCATAAATTCGGCATTATAGGTTGAGTAAACATCTCTGCCCAGAAGCTGACCGTACGCATCATGTACCGCAATGTCAAAAACCGAACAACAAACCAATGCCGCCAGATATGGCATTGGTTCGGCCTGCTCGCCTCGTTGCTGATTGAGTTTATCCGGAAGGCCGGGCAATATCGATTCAATAAAATCACCGCCCAATTCTATCGGATGCCCCTGCTCGTCGAACTGCGCCCAGGCCTCAGCAAGCATCCGACAAAAAAGCTGCATAGCTTCGCATCTTTCCTGATATCCCAGACTGCTTGGCCAGGCCCATTGCACGCTCAGCGGAGTTTCTCCCCAGCCTTTTGCCGTTTGGCCTTGCTTATTCGTTACCGTTACACAGGCACGGGCACATATAACGGAAGTCAACGTCTCTGGGCCAAACTTCAACGGAACCCTCGTTTCCACCGGCAGAAAGTACAAATCAACGGATACAGGGCTAATATCGGTCTTCATAACCTTTCCAAGTGCAGTTTCCAATAATTTTAAATCTACTTATGGTTCGTACCAGGAAATTTATAACTTACGCT
>CAZJIR010000274.1:0-4596 GCA_964546095.1 uncultured Pirellulales bacterium | reverse complement strand
GACAACACAACAGCTATTATCGCGGTCAATATAAATACAATAATTTTGGGCGACATATTTTATCCCTTACTTAATTTTTCTACATAATGTATAGTTTAACCGTTATTTTTAATTTGATATTAGTAGGCGAAATCTTGCTGCAACACTATCTTTGCAAATTTCTGCTGTATGCTGATGATATTATGGTTTGGATTGTATTAGAAGACAAGAAAAAAACACCCCGTGAGATAATCTACTCTATCTCACGGGGCCGTCCCCCGTGTTGTAATTCCTCACGCACCCCTCGTATTTTTCATCAAATATCGAGCCGCGAGTCACGAACAACAAATCTGCTCGTATCTGACAACGAACAACAAGCAACGAACAACGAAAATTATCCCTTCTTCGCCTTAAGAGCATTCAGTTGCTTGGCGAGTCGTGATTTCTTACGTGCGGCCGTCTTTTTATGCATTGTGCTCGTAGCAGCCGTCTTATCTAACTTCTGGACGACAAGTTTATATTCCTTGCCTGCCGCCTCTGCATCGCCGCTGCTTAAAGCCTCCTCGAAATGTTTGATTTGTGTCTTTACCTGGCTTTTACGCGCCCGGTTAGTCGTCCTTCTTTTGACGTTTTGTCTTGCCCTTTTTTTCGCCTGTAACGAATCTGCCACTTCAATCTCCTGATTCTATCATTTTCCTTATTTACAAAACTCACTGAGAGGTTGGTTCTGTTTTTTGGTTTCTCAATTTATCAACCCTCTGGCTGACGTCTTTATATCCGAAATCCTGCTGTGCTATTTTACGATAAATCTCCAGCGCCTTTTCTGCATCTTTGTTTTCTTCGTAAGCACGGGCCAGATTATACCGCAATTCCTTGCCGGTTGCATCATATTTTATTTCATAAGAATTTATTGCATTATTAAAAACATCAATCGCATCGGTGACCCATCCCTTCATAAAGAAGCACAGCCCCGTATGATTCATCGCTTTTATCTTCCGTCTGGGGTCTTTCTGCGCCTCCTGGAAAAGGGGTATCGCCTCGTTATATTGCTTATTTCTGAATAAACGCAGACCATATTCGTATTTGATTCCCAGGTTAGTCGGGTAATTCTGCACACACAGCTTATAATGCTCTAATTCGGTAGTATTTAATTGTGCCGTTAATTGTTCGAATGTTTCCTTGTGTTGGGCATCGTTCGGATTCGCTTCGAGAGTTCTTTTGGCCCGGCTTATCTTCCGCCTGAGCTGTTTCATTCTTAATTCGCCCGCCCGCTGCATGAAGCTGAAATCATTTTTTGTTTTATAAGTATTTTCCAGCAGCGATATGGCATCGTTTTCAGCATGGTCGTTTTCCAGACCTGACAGCGCATCGGCCAGAGCAAATATATTGGCAGGCAGGTTCGGATTCTTGGCTATCTTTCTTCGTGCATTTTCAACCGCCTTCACACGATAGTCATCGGTCTTGATGACACTGTCCTGAGATTGAAGCAGTTCCTGTTTTTCGCGGTCTTTGATGGCCTTCCTGAAATCACCGTCCGTATCATATTTACCTCTGGCCATAGTCAGCTCTGCCGATAGATTCTTAAAATCATCTACAAGTGATTTGTCCTCCGGCCTGAGTTGTGAGGCACGCTGACAGGCGGCGACGGCTTTGTCGAATTGCCCCAGGGTCGCATACGAATCTTTTAACAAAATATACGTTTGTGCCGACGGTCTTTCAGCGACGTTATTTTTTTGAAACAGTAAATTGGCGAGCCAACCGGCTGTTTTGTGATACCCGCCCTCAACCGCCGCCTTAAGCATCGCTTCGGTATAAGGCAGATGTTCCGGGTCCTTCACGAAGAGATATTCGGCGTTAAGCATCTGCTCAAGCGGCGTCTTGCCCCGAAGATGCTTCATCCTTTCAACCATCGTGGGTTTTTTACCCCCATGTGCCTGCCGGTGCAGAGCTAATTCAAAGAGCGGAAAATGCCCCTCTTCAAGCGCATCCGGGCTGTATCGCAGACCCTGAAGATACATATCGATGGCATACTCGAAATTGTTTGTCTGGGCTATTTTTTTAGCTTTTTCAAAAAAGGCCTTAGCCTTGGCCAATGCCTGGGCATCTTCTTGCTGCATACGTTTGTTACCAAATCGATTTTCTTAAATATTAACCAAACAGCTTATCGTAATCTTCGGCTAAAATTTGTCAACAATTAAATGCTTGTATAAAAAAAGCCGCTATGCTATAAATATGCCCAAACGCCTTATTCAGCCTGCTGTCTCGTCTTGCGGCGAGATTCGCACCTGTGCCTGCGTTATCGACAGGTGCAGGCAGAGATGGGCTCCTGAAAATCCTTAAAGCTGTCAGAACAGAGATGCCTTGACGGAGAAAATAATATGATTAATGCCCTTGAGCAATATGACCCGCAGATTTATGAGCTGCTGCGACAGGAAGCGGCGCGCCAGAGCGGCTCGATTCGTCTGATACCTTCGGAAAACTACGTATCCAGGGCTGTAATGCTGGCCAGCGGAAGCTGTCTTACCAACAAATACGCCGAGGGCTACCCGGGAAAGCGGTATTACGAAGGCCAGCAGGTAACCGACCTCATCGAAAGGATGGCTCAGGAGCGTGCGAAGAAACTGTTCAAGGCCGACCACGCGAACGTTCAACCCTATTCCGGCTCCGTCGCGAACCTGGCCGCTTACTCGGCCTTGATAAACCCCGGCGATACGATTATGGGTATGTCCCTTATCCACGGCGGGCACCTCACGCACGGATGGAAGGTTTCACTGACGAGTAAATTCTTTAATTCGGTCTCCTATCCTGTTGACCATGATACCGGCAGATTGGACTTCGATAAAATCGAAGAGCTTGCGAAAAAACACAAGCCGAAAATAATTATCTCCGGAGCTACTGCATATCCCAGAGAGATTGACTTTGAAGCGTTCAGCAATATAGCCAAAAGCGTTGGTGCATACCACGTCAGCGATATCGCCCACATTGCAGGCCTTGTCGTGGCTGGCATTCATCAAAGCCCCGTGCCGAACGCTGATATTGTTTCAACCACTTCGCATAAAACTCTGCGAGGCCCTCGCGGCGGAATGTTGCTGTGCAAAGCCGAGCATGCGGAAAAAGTGGACAAGACGGTCTTCCCCGGCCTGCAGGGTGGCCCCCACATGCACACGCTTACTGCTATAGCGGTGGCAATGGCCGAGGCCGATACACCCGAGTTTGTCGCTTATGCGAACCAGATAGTCAAAAACGCGAAGGCCCTGGCTAAAAAACTGCTCGAATATAGCTTCAATCTCGTAACAGGAGGGACCGACAATCATTTAATCCTGATAGATTTGAGAAATAAAAACGTGCCGGGCAGAAAAGTCGCAAAGGCACTGGACAGGGCCAGAATCGTTACTAATTACAATACCGTTCCAGGCGACCCCGCTCCGCCCTCCAATCCCAGTGGATTGCGTATAGGCACGCCGTCCATTACCACTCGCGGAATGAAAGAAGCCGAAGCCGAACAAATCGCAGCTTTTATAAATAAGGTGGTTGAGAATATTGACAACGAAACGGTAATTGGAGATGTTGCCAAGGAAGTCTTGCTCATGTGTTCGCAGTTTCCTGTGCCTGACCATTTCATTATACCGAATAAGAATAATCCGGATGCAATCCGGCCATTAAATACTATGACCCCGTGGCTGTTTTAAGTTCACATATATCGAGCCTCACTAAAATCACTTAGATTGTTTGGATAAATGATTTGGTGAGGATGACCTATAAAAAAAAGGAGTAACAGCATGGCGCAGGAAGAGCAGGTACTTGTTATTGAGCGAAAGGTTCTTGAGCGGGCGGGAATGTTCCAGGGTCTCGCAATGGATGCCGAACGCTATCTTAATGAGTTCTTCAATCCGGGCGTTCTTCGCTTCATGCCCCGGCCGCAGGCCGAAAAAAATCCTTCTTATAAGCAGCTCATTCCGTACGTGCTCATGAGTCATAATGGCAAATACCTTACCTACGTCAGGGGCAGGCGTGCCGGAGAGACAAGGCTTGTCGGCAACAGGTCTATCGGCATAGGGGGCCATATAAATCCTGTGGATAATGAAATACCATTATTCGATACGGACTTCCGCGAGCTTTACCGCAATGCTGTCGAGCGCGAGGTGGCCGAGGAAGTTTCCGTCCAGGCAAACCACACAGACAGCATTGTTGCTCTGCTGAACGATGATTCCACTGAGGTCGGAAGTGTCCATCTCGGCGTAGTCCACCACTGGGTTCTGGACTCGTCGGCCGTAAGTAAGCGCGAGCAGATGATTACTAAGATGGAGTTTATGAGTCCTGCCGAGCTGCACCAGGTCCGTGATACTATGGAGACCTGGTCGCAGTTATGCCTTGATAACCTCACCACTATCAGCCAGCCTACTTAAGAGCTTTACCCTGTGAGTTTACCCTGTGGGATAGCAAAGCTTATCTCGCCAGCGTGTATCTCCCCTTTTGCTCTTGTTTTGTGCACTGCACACCAATTCTACTGAAATGTGAAATGTCATTTCGAGCGGAGCCAAAGGCGCAGTCGAGAAATCTATTGAAAAAGCTATCGCGCAGCGATTCCTTAACTCAAAACTCAGCACTTAATTTATC
>CAZJIR010000273.1:0-4597 GCA_964546095.1 uncultured Pirellulales bacterium | reverse complement strand
CGAATTTTGTTCCGACCTTTTTTACTTTTTCATCTTCAATTAATAAAACCGAACTGCCATATCCAGCGCTGCGAATGCTGATTAACATTTTATCTGTACGATTTCGGCAGAAAGTATGGCAGTTAACGCAGCCGTGTTTGAAATATCTGTTGTTCAGAATCAAAGATTCATTAAAACTATTAAGATTGCGCTGATAGATACCCATGTCTCTCCATGTGCGATGGACCGGTCGAATCTTCCTGTATACAAGGAAAGTATCTATATCATCATTGGCAATTTCATTGGTGAGAGTTTTAAAGCGAGTCCACTTTTCCTTTTCTGTTTTTGAAGGTGATTCACCTGCACGGGATTTAACAAAAATATCCAGGTTTAGCTGCTGGCCACGGTTCAAATCGAGAAGCTTATGCCAGGCTTTTTTGGGAATCATAATCTCTGGTATCTTGCTGGATATCTCAATTGGTTTTCCGTTTTCTGAGTGTATTCTTACGAAATAACTTGAACCATTGTGCTGTATGCGAAAATTTAAGGGTGCGATGTTCGGCGGGATGACCGTGCCGGAATAGTCAGGATGAATGATGGCAGGGCGGTCAATAACGCTGTATTGTGCGATTGTTACTTTTCTGTTGCGGAAGGCAAAAAGTAAGGCCAAAATTATCAGTGCGCAGATTATAACTACGTAAATAAACTTAGTCTTTTTGCTTTTTTGTATTTTTTTCGATTTTTGCTCCTGGGTCATTTTTTTGTTCCTGGGGGCGCATAAATATAATAGAAGAAGTAAGTATTACGGTATTTTCTTGACAGTTCCCCGAAGGCGGCCTTTTTGTTTCTGCCGTAGCTGTTGAGGAGTCGGCCAAAGTCTTCGATTCGCTGTTGCAGTTGAGAGCTGGGTTTGTAACCGCTCAGATGGAGAGGTTTTTTCGTTCCGTACACGTAGATAAGGGCTGCTTCTTCGTAATGTGTGGGTAGTTCGGGATAGCCGAAATCCTGTAAATGTTCGATTTTCTGGGCGAATTTGCCTAACTGTTTATTTAGCATGTACCACGCCATTAAATATTCAAAAGCCATACGATTTTGGTTGTTTTTCTCCAGGAGCCAGGAAAGCATTCTTTCCTTCGGCAGGGAGTGGGTGGGATAATCCTGGTCCAGCGATAGTGAACGCAGATGCTGAATATATTGGTCTTTTAAGAGATTTGGGTCGGTTTGGAGGTGGTTAAGGTAGTGTTTGGCCCACTCGGCGTGGAAAAAGGTTTTACTAAGTGCGCTGAGGTAGATTCTTGCAGAGTCTAAATTACTTTTTACCATATTAATCAAAGCCAGTCGCTGTAGAACCATAGGGCGGTCCCCGAGCCCTTCGAGGCATTCGGTCAGGGCGTTTTCGGCAATGTTAATTGCACCGATGTCTAAATAAACATCGAAGATTTGCCAGTCTATCCATTTGTATTCCGGATTGGAGAGAAATAGGTAATCCGGGTCCTGTGGCCAGGAGAACATATCATAGCCGAGCCGGCCAACATGATATAAGGCTCTATTGACTGCGTGAGCTATTATGGGATTGTCAGGATTGCGTTGGGCAGACGTTAGCAATTCCGGCCACATTTTGTGGTAGGAGTAGTAATCGACTTTAAAACGTGTTCTAAGATTATCATCGCGTGAAAGATAAACGGCGCTGCCGGCGATGGCAAACAGAAGCAGTGTTTCTATGACCCAGCTAAATTTTGGTGAATGTCCATACCAGGAAAATATGTTTGCTGGCAGGTTAAATGATTTTTTTTGGGTCTTTGTTGTAGGTTCTTTTTTCATTCGATTTTTTGAAAGGCGGTATTTTTTTCTGAGCATTTGCCAGAGGCCGGATATGAGAAGCATCGAAGGTGGGAGCAGATAAAGAATATAAACTATTATCACTGCTCTTTTTCGGCTTTCGTAATGGAGAATTTCCCAGGAGAAAGGCAGCAGTTTACTAAATGAGTCGATAATACTAATGCGAAATAGGAGAACACCTACGATATATGGAATAACAGCGGTGGATAATAAATAAAATAAGCTTGTTTTCCACCGAGACCTGAATATAGGTTCGTAAATTGCACAGACAATTGCAAAAAGTAAAAATGCTCCGCTGGCAAGGTAATACGTTGCTACAGATAGAGATAGGAAAATGCTCAAATAATAAAAATCTGTTGTTCGTGATAAAGTTACTTTTATATACAAACATACTGCAAGCAATGCAGTCAATAGTGCTAATGTTGTTGTAAAATAATAGGTGTACTTAGTGTAGATAATAAGCAGCAGAATTGGTGCACTAAAGCAAATCCCACGTATTCGTTGTAAGTTGGCGGCTTTCAGCAGATAGTCGGAGCAGAAGCTGAGTAGCCAGGCTTGTGCTGTTACAACAAGAGCCCCGGCCCAGGAATAATAGAAGAGTTGAGACAAAAAAGCCGAGAGAAATTCGATAAGTCCACCCGGGTATCGTATAAATGTCATAAAAAAAGGCCAGCCTTTATAGAAGGACGGGAAATTTGTAATAGTACCGGCCCCGTGATACACAAGCCGCAGGTCAATATAGAGCCAGAGATATAGATAGAAAAAAAGAAAAAAGATAAAGCTTTTTAGCAGCCGTCCTAAGTTTGGTTTTAAATTTCGCTTTACGATGTCTTGTGTACGAGGCGTCACAGCCACTATTCCCTCTGAGGATTTTGGTGGCGAATTCGACATTACTTTCCTATAATATCTATTCTTGAAATCTTAGCTACTGTTAAAAAGTTCTTGGGCGAAAATGAGATAGACCATGGCACCTGAGCCTGCCTTAAAATTATTATACTGTATTAATCTAACTTGTAATTGTTTAATGTCCCGCCATATACGGGATTTAATAACCTTATTATAACAGGCTTACAATTGATAAGTATATCGAATTCTACATATACAGCAAGTGAACAACGGCGTGTGTTTTTTAAGAAAATTAACTTCAACTAATTTTATATCGAGAGGGTATCAACTTTCTGGGGTAGGGATGTGGTTTAAATTGAAAAATTCCTGCTACAGAAATAGATGACATAAGATCATGTTTGGATGAGCTGAGAAAGAGGAGTATTCAATGCGAATCATCGAGAAAGTATCCGTGACTTTAATTTTGACTTGTGTGTTTTCTACGATGAAAGTTTGCACGGCAGCGGGGCAGACAGCCGTTAAGCCACAGGTAAATCGAGTTGAACGTCCGGTTATGCCTTCTGCTGTGAAGAAAATCGGAGGTTTTCTTGGCACGCGCCTAAAGGCAAATATAGACAACTATCTGCATCGTTTCGATATTGATAGCCACGTTCGAATGGTTGAGGAGAAAAAACACCGTGACTGGTGGTGGATAGGTGAGCAGCCGGGCAAATGGCTGGAATCGGCGGCGTTGGCGGCTGAACAGTCCGGCGATAAGGCGCTTCGTGAAAAAGCTGAGAAGGTTCTGGAACGTTTGATTGCGGCTCAGGAAGCCGGTGGCTATCTCGGCATTACAGACCCTGCTGTTCGTACACAGCAGCTTCCATTACGCGGCATGGACGCGTATGAACTTTATTTTATGCTGCACGGCCTGATTACGACACATGAATTGTGGAACCAGGAGAAGGCTTTGCATGCTGCGCAGCGTCTCGGTGATTATTTTGTAGATAAGATTGGGCCGGGCCGGGCCGAGTTTTGGCCTCGACCAAAAGGACAGACTATCGCTGGTCATAATGTTCACTACAGCCTTGAAGGAACGTTACTTGCCAATCCGATGCTGCGGCTTTATATGGCTACGGGTGACGAAAAATATCTGAAGTGGTCGCGATGGGTGATTGATAATATAGACCGCTGGTCGGGCCACAACACATTCTCGAAGCTCGACAAAGTGGCCGATGGCACACTGGGTGTTCACCAATTGCAGCCACGTGTTCATTCGCATACTTTCCATATGAATCTGCTTGGTTTCCTTCGGCTTTATCAGATTGCGGGAGATGAATTATTGCTTAACAAGGTTCGAGGCGCATGGCGTGACATTGCCAGTCGGCAGATATATCTCACGGGAAGCGTAAGTGTCGGCGAGTATTATAAGGCGGGTCACAATCTGCCAGTTACCGGCGAGATGGCGGAAACGTGTGCGATGATGTCGTGGATTGAAGTGAGCCAGTATTTGCTGGAGCTGACCGCAGACCCCGTCTATGCCGATGCAATCGAGCGGTTATTGTGGAACCACCTGTTCGCGGCGCAGACCGTTGACGGTGATATATTCCGATATCATACGCCGCTGAATGGAACCAAGCCGGCCGGTTATTTCCATGGACCTGACTGCTGTACGGCGAGCGGACCAAGGATAGCGTCTAAAGTACCTTTGCTTATCTATGGCGTTGGCGAGGACGGCTTGTACATTAATCAATTTGTCGATTCCACAGCCGAAATCAAACTTGACTCCGGCAACATTGTTTCTCTGGTACAACAAACAGATTATCCGAGCGACGATAAAATAGTGCTCAAAGTTGAGCCGCAAAAGGCCGAGTCATTCACTTTGTATATGCGGTTACCTGCTTGGTGTCAAAAACCATTGCTTAGTGTTAATGGTCAGGCTGTCAGTGATTTG
>CAZJIR010000272.1:936-4616 GCA_964546095.1 uncultured Pirellulales bacterium | reverse complement strand
TCAACCACTGTATCGGGAGTATTGTGATGGCCGCCGGGCTGGCCCTCCACGTGAGCGACTGCAAAAAGCATCAGCACGGGAACCAATACTGCAATCAGCTTTTTCATTATAATTCTCCTTAACAGAAATTCCTTTTTCTCTTTAAATAAACTAACACTTATCAACACCCTCCCGATGTTTCAATATAAGCGTTGTTTTCTTTTCGCCTCCTTCCTTCCCCCGAAAATTACAATAAGATTATCATTTTTTTATATCTCAATAACTTGAAAGGCCCGCAGAAAGAACCGTGAACTGAATACTTTGGTTTGGCTCAAAATGATAAAGCGTTCGATTTTACAGGTAGTGAAAAAGCTATCAAAAACAACAGCCGCCTTAGCCGTGCTTCCACTGCCGCCTTCGTAAGTACAAATCGAATCTACAAACAGAGGGCTATAAAACACCATCAGCACGAAAAGAATTGCAGCAATCTGCTTTAACCCGTTGCGAGCATCCATTCTCAACCCACCAACAAATGTTACATAAACACAATCACCCTCCTGGAAATCGTGATTACGCGCCAGGAATTATAATCTTACCGGACGTAGGGGTAAATAAAAAAGCAAATAAAAATCGATAATTTTTAACCTCACTCCTTTGCTGCGAGAGAATGTTATCCCAAAAACCCAACTCCAAGGCCGGGATTAGGGATTATTTGATGAGGACTCCAGCAATATCTTTTGGAAAACAAGAGGCTGATTACCGTTATTTTACTTCAACTACTGAGTTAAATCCACCAAAGGGATTTAATTCCGTCACCTCGTTATAAGGGTCCTGCTGCCATTGGCCGTCAACAACAAGCCGATAGCGGTAACGTCCGGGCTGGAGGTTCATCTCCGTTTGCCAGACGCCACTGTCGCCCACTTTCTGCATTGGCGTCTGTTCAGGTTGCCAATTATTAAAGTCGCCAGCGATATGGACACTATCAGCTCGCGGATAAAGCGATACGAACACGACAGCATCGTCCATCTGATTCACGCCGTAGTAATCAGACAGCTTGGCGACTGTATCGAGTGGTGTCGCTTTTTCGATGTCTATTATATCAGTTTCCTCTTGCCCTACTTCGGAAGCGATAAACTCATCAATTTCAAAATTTTCGTCGGGCTGAGTAGCCTGGGAAACAGATGTATCTTCTATTGGTAACGCTGCACTCTGGAGCAACTCATCGGCAGTGGCGCTGATTGATTCAAGCTGGTCGGCCAAGGTTTTTACAAATTCATGACGCTGCTGCTTGTGCTGCGAGCCTAATACTTCTTCGGCCAGGGAATGAAAATCTTTATGGCCCTTGCTTGCAGGGTCGTACTCACTTATGGGCTGACCGAAACTGGAGGCCTCCTTGATTTTGGTATTGAAACAGACTATCGTTTTGAACATTTTATCCGCGAAGTGGTTGCGCAAATCTGCCAAAATTTCCCTGGCCATCTTCGTTCTTATATCATACATACTGGCCAGGACTTTAACGTCAACCTGCTGGCTGCATCGTTTGCAGAGTATGTTGAGGGTCTCAAGCTGCCTGCTAAGTCCGTGGAGTGCAAAGTAGCCGGTCTCGACAGGGACAATGACATCAGTGGCCCCCCTGAGTGCATTGAAGGTCAACAAACTCACGGCCGGAGGACAGTCGATTACTGTGTAGTCATAATCATTCTTTATCCCCTCCAGGGCGTTCTTGAGGCAGGACTCACGATCAGCTATACCGGCCATCTGCTGTTCGAAAGCAGAGAGGTCCAGGCTAGCCGGTGCAAGCTCTAATCTGTCGCTAATCTGCCAGAGTATCTCCGTAAGCCTCATCGGCTCGTTTCTGCTTGTGCTTATCAGCACATCGTAGATACTTTGCTCTATCTGCTCTTCAGGCACGGCAAGGCCAACAGCGCAATGGGACTGCGGGTCCATATCGACAAGCAGAACTCTTTTGCCTGCAGCGGCAAGAGCACTGGCCAGATTTATCGACACCGTCGTTTTGCCACAACCACCTTTTTGATTAACAACCGCTATGGTTCTCATAATTTCTCTCCAGCTCCATACTCTGAATTTAGAGATTTACCGCCTAACGGCCACCCGAAAAAGCCTCTTTTTGCTGTTAGGAAAACGTTCTTCACAATACTAAAAACAGTTCAATACCTTTCTAATTATTCGGCAAAGAAATATGGAAAACTTTATATTTTTATGGGACGGGCCAATAAAAACACAAATACCCATATAAATAACAAATATTCAAGGGCTGTTAGCAATCCCTGCGAGATACTAAGATGAGTGTGAATATGCCACCCAATAGCAAAAACGACCCTGACAAAGCAGCCGATTCCTAATCAAAAAGTTGGATTCCAGAAGCACTTTCTGGCAGGACCATCTCAAAATACCAGAACAAAAACTGACAGCTTCTATATTTGTTTAAAATTTCACCGCTTAAGTGTCATACAGTTGTCACAGAAAGAAAAAAAATCCTAAGTAAACAGCGAATAATCACGAAACTCAATTAATAGAACATGTAGCATGAGTATAAAAAGGAAAAAGTGAAAAACCCGGTGTAAACACCTAAACTTCAACTTGTAGCAAAATTAGTAATGCCTAAGAAACAAATCAAAGGTCTCATAAGAAAATGGGATGATTGCAGGGCCGCCTAAAAAGAAAAGGAGATGATAGTGAACCTGTACGAAAACACTCAGTTGGCCACACTTACGGACGAGGAGAGCCGTATTATTGAAGAAGTCAAAAAGGAAGTATTCGACTCTAACATTAGTGATAGATTATCTATGGTTGAGGACTTGATTCAGGAATGGATGCCGGGTGCTGAGGATACAGTAATCGCGGAATTCCTCAAATCATTGTGGAATTACTTCTACGCAGTCAAACTAATCAGGGAAGAAAGAAGCATTATCAAAGTCTTTTCTTTAATTGAAGAAGCCTCCAACGGTTTCAGGCAGGTTGGTCAAAAGGAACTCGCTAACCTTTCGGAGGGTTTAAGGGCGTATGCAGGGGCAATTACCGAACTTCGCAAATTCAATGTTCATAAGGCTCTCGAGTTATTCAACAGCACAACGGGGTACTTTCAGGAGGCAGGCATATACAGCAACAGCATCCGGCCCCTAATGGACCACATGAAACCCGATGCGCTGTTTACAGCCGCAATGCAGGCGTTGCAAATGCCGGATTTCAGCTCAGCGGAGATATTAACAAAACAAGCCTCGATGGCCTCAGAAAAGTTAGCAAAGGACTATTATGAAACGGGAACATTAGCGCACTCCACATACCGAGGCCTGGCGTGCTTTTACAAGGCCAACCTCACTTTGAACAGTGCATTCAGCAATTTCAACAATCTTGAGTACGAAAAGCTCGCCGGGAACAAAGATTTGACAAAAGAGGCCACGCAGGCACAGGTTCTATTGAAGCAAGCAGACCTCGAGGATACCAATATTAGGAACTGTCTGTATATTTGCGAAGCTATTGTTGAAACATTAGAAGTGATAACAGAGCTATCGAGTTTTACTCTGTCAGCATTGAAATCAACAGTGAAGATAGACTCAGGTACCCTGCAGAAACTTAAGGACAAAGCGAACTCAGCACTTTCGTCGGCCTCTCAAGCCGGCACGCAGGGTGTTGCGTACGTTGGATTGTGCGAAGACTTATACAATAGAATTCAGAAATTC
>CAZJIR010000272.1:0-926 GCA_964546095.1 uncultured Pirellulales bacterium | reverse complement strand
TATTTATTCCGCTGTATGCTATTGTTTCCTTGCTCAACAGCACCTTTAATACGGATTTCGGAAGCTTAATGCTATTTACCTCATGCCTGGTTATCGCTTTGGCAGCAGGCTTCGGGTACGGTACCTTAAAATTCAAGAGGACACCCGGCTTTAGTCAGATTGCAAATAATCCAACTGACGAAAAAGGCCGTGAACAGACTACGGTAACCGAGACCTAAAAAGCTTGACCTCGAGGCGTTTTCTCAGAAGACGGCTTTTCTTTTAAAAAACTAAATGGAAGGGGTGAGATATTCTGATGCCCGTTGGTAACAGAGGAAGGTGAAGCTCATCGGATTAGGAATAATTTCCTTGCCTTTTGCGGTGATTTCAGCCACAATATCACCGTTTTTAAGTGAGATCGACAGCTTAGATTCTGACAAGAACGGCCGCATGTGCCAAAGCCCAAAATAATTAGCTAATCGTGAAAGCTCACAAGACAATACCATTAGATGAAAAGGAGGTCGCCAAATGATTACTGAGGTAACTGCACAGGAACTCAACACCGAAAACTTCATAAGTGAGAAGGTAAAAGAGATAAAGGACATCGTCGGGGATGGAACTGCCATCAACGCCTTGTCCGGGGGGGTCGATTCGTCCACGGTTACAATGCTCGGGCATCAAGCCCTAGGCAAGAATCTCAAGACAGTTTTTATCGAAAACGGCCTGATGCGCGAGCGAGAAGCAAAACAGGTCGTTGGTTTCTTCCAGGAATTCGGCGTTAGGGTCGAAGTAGTTGATGCGCGCAAAGAGTTCTTCGCGGCACTCAAGGGTATCACTGACCCCGAAGCCAAACGCGAGGCCATTACGCAGACCTTTTATAAAAATGTATTCGGGCGCATCGTCAAGGAAAGCTCGGCAAAGCACCTTCTGCAGGGTACTATCCTGAC
>CAZJIR010000271.1:0-4623 GCA_964546095.1 uncultured Pirellulales bacterium | reverse complement strand
GTTCCATGATTGACATCGAAGCTCTCGCAAGGCCGACTATAGTTCGTTCTGACGGGAGTGAATCACCTTTGAAATATCTCGGGATGTGGGGTTCGATGAAGGTTAATATAAATACAGCGCCCCGGCATGTATTGGAAGCGGCTTTTATTTTTGGCGGCAACCAGGTTGAAATCGCCGAAGAGATTATTCAGCGAAGGCGAATAAAGCCTTTTGAAAACATACAGGAGTTGGAGACAAAGCTGTTCAGGTATTCTGATTCGATAGGTAAGTGTGAGGGTTATATTACGACTGTTAGCAGGTTTTTTACTATAAAGGTAACTGTAGTAAGCGGTGTGGCAAAGACATCATCCATTATAGCAATAACGAAAGATGGCGAAAAAGTAAAACGAATTGCCGTAATCAACAGTTGATTTTCGATGACTATTTAGGAGTTGATTAGTAGTGGACACTCAGAACAACTTGGGTATTTATATAAACGGGGACACTGCGATAGTGGTTTGTCTTAATCCGCAAAGCAGGAAGGTTGTGGATTGCTTTGCTGTTTCCGTCACGGAGCAAGAGCAGGCGGGCTCACAGGCATTGGCAAATCTTATCGCCAAAGGTTGTGCCGAGAGAAAATTGGGATTTTCCGGGGCCGCGGTGGCTCTGGATTGTGCGAGGTTTATGCAGCATAGCGTACACAGCGAATTCAGTGACCCCAAACGGATCGCGGCAACCATCAGGTTTGATACGGAAGATGCTCTTGCAACGGATATAACCGATGTTGCACTGGCTTTTGAAATAACTTCAGCCAGCCAGGAAGGCTCAGAACTAACTGTTTTTACCGCACAGCGTAAGGTATTATCAGAGATACTTTTTTCTTTGCAGCAGAATAATCTTGACCCTGTGGCTATAGAGCCGGATGTTAATTGTTTGTTGAGGTTTATTTGCAGCAAACTGTCATCGCCCGAATCCCGGCGTCCCGGAACCTTGTTCGGGCTTCTTTCCCGCCGTAACGGCTATTTGATTATACCACCAGGCTCGGCCGGTGCCGGTGCGCAGAAATCTTCTACGCTTCGAACGTTTCTTCTCGGTCGGGCGCAGGACAGAGCTCAACTGCTGGCAAGAGAAGTGCTCATGAGTACGGCCCTTGCCGGAAGCGACGAGCCGATGCGTAATCTTGAAGTTTTCGATTCTTCCGGAACCATTGACTGTACACAGCTCAGTGAGAAGCTTAGCATCGAAGCCCGCGGCATCGATTGGCTTAGCGCTCCCGGGACCGATTCACGTGTCGACCCTGTTGATTTTGCAATTGCTTGCGGAGCGGCTCTAACTAATTTAGAGAGGGGACATCGGGTAAATTTCCGTGACGATTTCAACCCATTCCAGGGTAAAAAGGCGAAGACGCAAAAAGCCCTGAAGTTTGCGGCGATATCCGTTACAGTTCTTTTAATAGCAGTCGGGATTTATTTTCAAACAAAGCTTTTCGGAATAAACAAAGACAGGAAAACATTGCGTTCCAAATTTGCGAAGGACTATTCGGCTGTTATGTTAAGCCAGGAACTGCCGGACGATGCCGAGGCTGTAAGAAAGCTCAGGACGGAATTGGGTCGAATCAGAGATGCAAGGAAAGGCCTGACAACTATTAAGGGCGAAAAGTCTATATCTTCAAAGCTGACCTTGGTGCTGGCGGCGTTTAACAAATGTGCCGAACAGACAAGCTTAAATATCAAGTCTCTTTCTATTACGGCAAGGGACGTCATCATAATAGGTGACACTTCCAGCCGGCAAAACACGCGTAAATTTTTCGAGGCGGTCAGAAATAACGACCTGGAGATTTTACGGGAGTCCTACGAATTAAAAGGTGGACGCGACAGTTTCAACATAACGGTTATGCCGAAATAATCATTGAGGAATATACTTTATGAAAGACATATACAGGAATCCGATTTTGTATTACATACTCGTCCCTGCTGTAGTTGGTTTATGGCCTTTATTGGTCTGGGCAGTATATTTACCAGCCGCAGATGAAAACTTCAAGGGCCAGGAAAACCAGCATAGAAAAGCCGAAGCGATGATGATGGAGATTTTAACTCTTGACCCCGACCGGCTTGAGTTTGTCGATTCGAATGACATAGGTGCTGAATTTACTTATGGTGTAATTGACAAGGTTGCCGGTTCGTGTGGGATACCTCCGAGTAAATATAAGCTTAATTCGGGAATGCTTATAACTTCGCAAGGTCAGAAAAGCCAGAGTGCCAGCGTAAGTTTAAGGCAGGTTGATATAGTAAAATTTGCCAAATTTCTTTCAACAATTCAGCTCCGCTGGGCCAATTTGCAGTGCAATCGTGTTAAGCTTACTAAAAAGCAGGGCATGCCCGATATTTGGGATATAGATATAGAATTCAAGTATTACTATTAGCATTGTCTTGATGTTATTGTGGAGTTTTTGGAATCACAAATCCTAATTCGTAGACTGAAAATTGTCCCCCCCCTTTTTGATTGGGGTAGTACCATTACCTTGAGCCCCGCGTTTCACGCGGGGTTTTCTTTTTCGCAATCTCCAAAATTATTAATAGCCAATATCATGGTTCCGCAGATTTTTGCCGAGTTAATATAAAAAGGGCTTATACCGGATGATTCGGTATAAGCCCCGAATTTGTACCAATCTACTTTTTAATCACATAATCTCAATTGCCAGCCGAATCCTGTTTTTCAAGGAACTGGTTCCGGCTCTGTTACCGGTGGCCTATACAATCGAATATCGTCAAAGAATACTGTACCGGCACCTCCAGGCGAGGGATTGTCTCTATCGCCAATACCAATACCGATACTATCAACATCGGCAAGGTTTACGCCCAGGTCAGTGAACATCTGCAGGTCGATATTCCACTGGATCCACTCAGTTATCACTGTTGCATTCGGGTTGTCATAGTAGACCACAGCGCTTTCGTTGAGGACTACATATATCGGTGCGGCATCGTTGCTGGGCATTTCTATACCTAATGCCTGCTCAGCCCATGTATCGGCAGTAACCGTACCTTCTATGCTGACGTCGGAGAAAACGGCCTGACACCACTCATTAATCAAGTGGCTGGTAACTGCCATACCTACATAGACATCATCAGGCATTGCGATACTTTGTGGATTCCATGACATCGCCACCCAGTTGATGCCATCGCTGGAATAGTAACCGTTAAACTGGTTGTCTGCGGTACGCTCTATTTTAATCCAATATGGGGCAGTAATTGCCATTTGCTCCTCTGTTGCCACTTCAGTATCGCTTGTAGCATCAGTGGTTGGAGTCAGCCTGCCCTGGAACCTGCATCCGTTACCGGGTGTGATATAAACTGCGCCGAATTTTGAGCCTGCATCCAGCGTCTGGCGAATCATCACACCTGCCTTGGACCATTCGTGTATGTCCTCTAAACTTTCCACTTTAGCCACTATTGAACCGGGTCCGGACATTTGTTTATATACAAAGCGAAATTCGTCAGTCGTGCTCCAGATGTCTTCGCCCATTGCATTTATGATATATGTGCCTACCGGCTCTTCTATAAAGCCTGTTGGATTGCCCCTGAGCCACAATGTCAGGGAGTTGATATCATGCTCTGTCCAGTCGCGTTGTGAGCTCAACGTCAAAGTTGCTTCAGAGTTCCCGGCGGTTGTGTTGTCGTAGAGGTAAGGCATCGACTGTGCGCCGCTGCGAATAATTTTTGTCTCGACAAAATGCCCATCATTGGCAAAATCAGGATGGGGATAACCAACAGTCGAACCGTTTTCCGAATTGCCGTATCCATCTAACCACACATCGAAAATCCTGTTGGGTGAGTAGTCTTTGTAGTCTTCAAAATCATCTATGACCACGAAGTTAGCGACAGTAAAGCTCCAGACGTCACCTTTATTAACTGCCGCATCGGGAGGTGCATTGACTTCATCGACCCGCCAGTAGTAAGTTTGGCCAAAATCGAGAAGATTCGGGGGTTCGAAAGTCAGCTCGTCCTGACCTTCACTGGCCAGAACGTTCCTTGTATCGGTTATGCTGGCTTCGTTTACATCTTCAAAAACAGTCCCCAAGTACACATTATGTTTGTCGACTGTGTCTCCAGGTGTCCATCTAAAAACCACATCTCGACCAACTTCAACGGCCTGATTAGCAGGTTTCGGCTGAGATGCGGTAAAAGTCAGGGTTCGGTCACCAGCTATTACGGTCTGAATCTCTTCCTGTGTTAACGCCCTGCCATAGATTTGCACTTCGTCGAGTGAACCGGTGTAGAAACGGTTACCAGCGGCCATCTGGCCCAGATACATATAACTGAGCGGATAACTAATTGGGTCATAAGCTGCTTGCTGCAATAATTCACCGTCCAGATACAGGTTGATATTACCGTCGGCATCTCCCCAGGTGCCCGTGACATGGTGCCATCGACCGGTATTTACCAGGATAGGGTCGTTTGGTTCGGCTCCGGGGTCAGCGGCGTCGGCTTTTGCGGGGTCTGAATGAAGGTGAAGCAGGGGTTCGGTATGTTTGACCCGGAAGCAAATCTCACCACCAATCCAAACGTCTGTTACCGCACTTTCGACGTGGATATGCATTTCGTTTTCGGGGCCCATGCCAGTCCCGGTTGTATTGTCGCCACCCCA
>CAZJIR010000270.1:0-4630 GCA_964546095.1 uncultured Pirellulales bacterium | reverse complement strand
ATCCCACTCCAGAACCTCCCCTATCAGCGTTATATCTCTGTGCTTGCCTTTGACGTATGATTTAAAGTGATACCAGAACGTGTCCTCAACGTGCTTGACGGTATCCATACGAATCGCATCAATTCGGGTATGTTCAATCCATTCAGTGATATTGTTAACGAAATAATCAACCACATCAGGCTTGCTGTGATTCAAATCTGGCAGGCTGCACAATTGGCTCTTAATAACATCATTGCCGTTGCCCTGGTTGAACCAGTCATCTTTTATTTCTTTTTTTGGATACTGATTATATGTCTCGTTATGATAGCCTGTATGATTGACCACCATATCGAGAACGAGCTTTATGCCGTTTTCATGCAATTTGTCGGAGAGGCGTTGCAGGTATTCCTTACTACCTTCGGCTAAAGCAGGGTCATTAGAGTATAAACGCGGGTCAACCTTATTAAAGTCCAAAGCCCAGTATCCATGATATCCATCGCTGTCCCCGACGCGCCCGACGCTAAGATAGACCGGGGTTATCCACAATGCCGTTATGCCGAGATTCTTCAAATATGGTATTTTATCAATTATACCTGCAAAATCGCCGCCATGATATCTCCTCGGGTTGCTCATATCGACCAAATCATTATTGCTGCTATTTGCATCATAGAACCTGTCGGTAATTATGAAATAAATTACATCATCCTGCGTTATCATTTGACTTTACCTCCCTGAAAATATGTTAGTATCATAAACTCGAATTTAAGCCCAATAATGAAGAGAAATTACTCTCAATGCACCCTATGTTGTAAATTCCAATTCTCTCCCAAGGGCATAAAGTAAGATTTACTTTACTATTTTCCATCGACCATTTACTATTATTTGCTGTAAATTATTTCTCAAATACCGATTAAACAATGGAACAGGCCAACTTTAGAAAACTTATTTCAGGTCAAAACAGCGGATTAGTAGCTACGATTTTACGCTTCTTTTTGTATGTTGCTTCCGGTATTTACTCGACCATTATTTGGGTGCGAAACTGCTTATATTCCAAAGGATGGTTGAAAACACATCGGGCAGATGCAGTCGTAATAAGCATAGGCAATATAACAACCGGCGGAACAGGCAAAACTCCACTTGTAATCTGGCTTTGCAATCAATTAACGAAAAACTACAACATTGCTGTTCTAACTCGCGGGTATAAATCAAGAGCTCAAGAAAGCCAAAATTATAGAGACGAGCCGGCTATTCTCTCTGAAAACTGCCCAAAAGCTAAGGTAATTGTAAATCCCGACCGTGTTGCCGGGGCGGCTGAAGCTACAAGTAAGTTCGGTGCAAATGTGCTGATTATGGACGATGGATTTCAACACCGCCGACTGGGAAGAGACCTGAACATTATAGCAATTGACGCAACGATGCCATTTGGCTATGGCAAGATGCTTCCTGCTGGTTTGCTGCGTGAGCCGACATCTTCACTAAAGCGGGCGGACGCAGTAGTTATTACCAGGTGCAACCAAATTACTGAGACTGAACTGAGCCAAATCGAAAAAAAGCTGGGAATAATCAATCCGGATATGCTAATCGCGAAGTCAATACATACTCCCACCTATATAAAATTAAAAAATAATGAAGAAATCGGCCTTGAACAAATAAAAGGTAAAACAATATTTGCGTTTTGCGGCATAGGCAACCCGGAAGCCTTTTTAAACACCATCAGGCAACTTGGAGGCAATTTAATCGGCTCGAAAGTCCTCAACGACCATTATCACTACACCGACAGTTGTTTAGCTGATATTAATAAACGAGCTAAATATCTTAAGGCAGACTTAATATTGACCACACAAAAAGACTGGACAAAGATTATTTCAGATTTGAGACTTCAGAGTTCCGATTTTGAATCGTCACTACCTATCGCATATATAGGCATTGAGATAAAATTCTTAGCGGGGGAGGACAAATTAAGGGACTTGATTGAAAATACATTAGCAGGTAAAATCCCCCAGAAGTAATTAGCAATTTACTGATGCCCTTATGTACGAAAACCTGTTAAAAACGGTAACGAACCTCGGTTCGCCCAAAGTTCTGGTTGTGGGCGATTTTATGCTCGATGTGTATATCTACGGCGATGCCCTGAGAATCAGCCCGGAGGCGCCCGTACCCGTTCTGAGAGTTACCAAGAACGAATACAGTTGCGGCGGAGCAGGCTCTGTTGCCGCCGATATCGCCGAATTGGGCGCAGTTCCCGTTTGCATTGGGATTATCGGAGACGATAGGAATGGTGAAATACTTATAAAAAAGCTAACAGAAATTAATGCAGACATTACGGGCCTGATTACAATATCCAACCGCCCCACCATCAGCAAACAAAGGCTGATAGGTATGGCACAACATCGCCATCAACAACAATTGTTCAGAATGGATGAGGAATCCACAGAGCCACTTTCCGATGAACAATCTGAAAAGATTTTGCAGTTATATAAAGCCAAACTGCCTCAGATTGATATAGTTTGCTTGCAGGACCACGATAAGGGTTTACTTAGTGAATCACTTTGTCGCGAAATGATTAGTTCAGCAAAAGAAGAAAATAAAAAGATTATTGTTGACCCCTGTCTGACAAGTGACTACTCAAAATACAACGGCGCCACTGTTATTACACCAAACCGCCAGGAAACTTCAGTTGCAGTCGGCTTTGAGATAACAACTGCTCAGACGGCGGCAAAAGCAGGAGAAATCCTTGCACAGAACTTACAGCTCGATGCCGTGGTAATCACCCTCGATAAAGAAGGTGCATTCCTTAAAACAAAAGATAAAAGCCAAATCATACCTACGAGGCCGCGCAGCGTTTACGACGTCACGGGGGCAGGTGATATGGTTTTGGCAACGCTGGCAATAACCTTGGCCTCCGGTTGTGATTACGAGACGACCGTGCAGCTATCCAATATAACCGGCGGGATTGAAGTCGAAAAATTCGGTAATAAAACAGTTACAATACAAGAAATAATCGATGAAATTGTCAGTCAAAAGCATGCTACAAGTGGAAAGGTACGCACAATCGACTCTTTGATAAATGAGCTCACATTACATCGAAATAAAGGAAAGGCCATAGTCTTTACCAACGGCTGTTTTGACGTGATACACAGAGGACATATCGAATATCTCGAACTTTGCAAGTCACAGGGTGATTTAGTTGTCATCGGACTCAACAGCGACAGTTCAGTGAAAACCATTAAGGGTCCCGAACGACCAATCAATAATCAGGACGACAGAGCTGTAGTCTTAGCGGCACTGGAAATGGTCGACTATATCACAATATTCGATGAGCCGGACCCGCTAAACTTAATCAAGAAAGTAAAACCGGATGTATTAGTCAAAGGCGAGGACTGGTCAGACAAAGGCGTTATAGGTAGAAAATTTGTTGAATCCCGCGGCGGCAAGGTCGTTCTTGCACCGCTTGTGGAAGGTAAAAGCTCAACGGCAACTATCGAAAAAATGAAACAATTGCAGGCAGAATCCTGATGAACGAGGATATTAAAAAAAGTATTGTCGAGGCCATCGAAACGCACAAGAAAATGACCGCCGAATTCGAAGAAAGCGGCATAGAAACAATCGTATCAATCGCAGAAGCAATAATAAAAGCATTAAAGCAAAACGGCACCGTCTATCTTTGCGGCAATGGTGGTTCAGCAGCAGATGCACAGCACATAGCAGGTGAGCTTGTAGGCAGATTCAAAAGGGAGCGAAAGGCTTTAGCCGCCGTGGCACTTTCTACCGATACTTCCATTATCACATCTATAGCGAATGATTATGCTTACGAGAACGTTTTTGAAAGGCAGGTGGAAGCATTAGTCAGAGAAAATGATATTCTGTGGGCATTTTCGACCAGCGGTAGTTCTGCAAATATAATTGCGGCCGTTCAAACAGCGAAGAAAAAAGGTGCAAGCGTAATTGCTTTTACAGGTAAGGCTAATAGTAAACTTGAGCAAATCTCCGATTCCTGCTTTTGCGCAAAAGCAGAATCTACCGCACGCAGCCAGGAGATTCATCAGCTTGCTTACCATATAATCTGTGACCTTGTAGAACAAAGTTTCACCAACAGTTAAGGAAAACATTTAGTAAATATGTCTGATAAAGCTATATTCATAGACCGTGATGATACCCTGATTGAAGACCCAGGTTATATCAGTAATCCCGAGCAGGTAAAGCTGCTGGATGGTGTTGCTGAAGCGCTTATCGAGCTTAAAGCACTCGGATACAAGCTGGTTGTCGTCACTAATCAATCGGCTGTTGCCCGTGGTATCATTACCGAGAAAGTTCTTGGCGAAATTCATAACCGCCTAAAACAATTGTTGGCTGAAAAGGACGCATTCTTAGACCAAATTTATTATTGTCCTTACCATCCGGATGGAACTGTTGGCAAATATCGCAAGGAAAGCGACTTCAGAAAGCCGAATCCTGGAATGCTGCTTAAAGCCACCAAGGAGATGGATATCGACCTCGAGCAATCCTGGTGCATCGGCAACAGCATCCGTGACATAGAGGCAGGCTTACGAGCCGGCTGTAAAACTATATTGATAGACCTGCCTTCTCATCAACAGCAACTCGAGCCGGGTCAGCCGAGGCCAGACCACAAGGCTGTAAACATGAAGGAGGC
>CAZJIR010000269.1:0-4659 GCA_964546095.1 uncultured Pirellulales bacterium | reverse complement strand
GAGACCTGGTCCGTCATCATCAACCCATACCTGCAAATGCCGGCCTTCAACTCGCCAACCAACCACTACCTTACCATCGCCATCAGGCTTGGTTTCAAGACTGGCCTCTACCGCATTTGCGACCAGGTTGATGAGTAACTGGTCCAACTGGCCTCGGTCCGCCTCAATCGTAATATCAGGTCCGGGATGAGTAGTAACAGTAACACGTGTCTCCAGACCAACTACGTGCTGTACCCATGTATCAACATTCATTTCATTAAACATAGGGTCCGGCAGACGTGTTAATTGTGAATAAGAGGCAATGAATCGGCCAAGCTCTTCAGAACGTGCGCCGATAATTTCCAGTCCTTCTTGTACATCTTTTCTCCATTGTTCAGGCAGGGTATCCTGTTTGGTACGAGTTTGCAGGGTCTGCGCTACGGACTGGATAGGTGTTAGCGAGTTATTAATTTCGTGACGCATAATCTGTATTAATCGCTTCCACGCCAGGCGTTCCTCCTGGTGCAGCGTGCGTGTCAGGTCGGACAGGAAAACCAGTTGATGAGATACACCTTTTTCTCGATAGGTTGTTCGGCGAAGTTCCCAACGGCGCGTTCCTCCCGGAAGGGCAAGGTCCACCACACGAGGCGTTGCACCGCCTAAACAATCAGCCAGGCCCAGATTGTCGGCAGACAAACCAAGCATAGCTATTTCACTGTCTCCCAGCAATTGTTGACCGCTGTCGTTAATCAAGCAGAGCTTTCTTTCCCGGTCGAATCCAAACATGGCAACATCAATCTGTGCCAACGTTTTTCGTAATAAAACCGTTGTCTCCATAGCTCCGAAACGCTGGTCCTGCAGCGACTTTGTCAGGGCATTGACCTCCCAGACAAGTTCGCCCATGGCATCTTCGAGACTGGCGCCGCGAATACGCATGGAATAGTCACCTTCGCGCAGAGCTTCCAGAAGATTAGATAGTGTACGCAAAGGAAAAATAGCTTTGGCTTTTAGACCAAAAGCAAAACCGAACCAGGACAGGAGGATAAAAACCGTCAACATTATCTGTGTCTGGATGGAAAAATCCCAAGTCCACACTAACGATATCGCAATCGACGAACCCACGAGTCCACATGCCAGCGCTCGGATTAGGATTTGGCGTTCAAATCTCATCTTAATAAATTTGATATTTTTCCAGACGCCGATACAATGCGCCACGGCTCAGCCCAAGGGCAACAGAGGTCTTACTAATATCACCATCAAATCGGGTTAGGGCTTTCCGGATTACCCAACGCTCAATATCATCAAGTTTCATCTCTTCGAAATGGGGGTGGTCATCCGAATCTGAAGCGAGGTGAAGGTCATGTGATTTTATCAGGTCGTTGTGTGCCATTAGCACCGTTCGTTCGATTGTGTGGTCGAGTTCACGCACATTACCGGGCCAATGGTAGGAACACAACAACTGCACAGCCGCAGAATCAAAGCCGGTGATTGGCTTACGATACTTCGTAACATATTGCTTTAGGAAATATGAACTCAACAAGGGAATATCTTCTTTGCGTTCACGTAAAGCTGGAACATGAATCTCAACTGTGTTTAGGCGATAGAATAAATCCTGACGAAAATCACCCTGAGCCACTTCTTTAGACAAGTCTGCATTGGTAGCAGAAATAATACGCACATCTACATGAAAGGTCCTCGATGAACCGATAGGTTCGAACTCCCCGCTCTCAAGAACCCTTAACAGCTTAGACTGTAATCTTGACGGAATGGCGGCAATCTCATCCAGGAACAGGGTCCCCCCATCGGCTAATTTGAACCTTCCCAAACGGTCCGACTTGGCATCTGTAAATGCACCCGCCACATGTCCAAATAGCTCACTTTCAAACACAGTCTCGGGTATGCTGGCCGTATTGACTGTAACCATGGTCTGGTTTTTCCGACCGGACGAAGCGTGCAGTGCATGAGCTACTACTCCTTTGCCGCTGCCATTCTCACCTGTAATCAGCACATTCGCATCGGAAGGCCCTACCCTGGCAATAGCCTCCAATACCGGTTGCATTGCAGCCGATTGAGCAATCAGCGATTGAGAACTTTCATTCTTGAGTAAAACATTCTCCTGTTCAAGCTGCTTGCTCTTATGTAATGCCTGGCCGAGTTCAATCTGGGTGCGCAAAACAGTCAGCAGACGCTCGTTCTTCCAGGGCTTGGGTAGGAAGTCACTTGCCCCCCGACGCATAGCTTTTACAGCAAGTTCCACACTACTCCAGGCGGTCATCACTACCACGGGAAGCATGTCATCTATTTGCTGAATACTCGTAAGTACGTTGAGGCCTTGTTCACCTGAGGTTTCACCTCGCACATAATTGAGGTCCATCAAAACAACATCGAAGTCTCTGGTCCTGACCGCGTCAATAATTTCGGCGGCAGAAGAGGCCGTCTCAATTTGGAAACCTTCCTGATTGAGTAATAAACGAAGCGCTTGAAGCACATCAGGCTGATCATCCGCAATAAGAATCCTGGGTTGATAAGAAGGTCTTTGCGTATCTGTCATAATAATTCTTACCTAATCTATACAGCTACTTCTGTCTTCTAAGTTCCGTCCATACTCAGGAGTTGTTTTTCTCAGATTTGCATTTCTATCTATATACAATTAAGAGGATTGTAAACCATGTCCCAGGTTGGGTAAAGGGAAATTCGATGTTGGTTGGTGGTTAGTATATCCTAGAGAGTAATAATCGAATATCAGGACTTGACGTGTATAATCAAGATATTTCAGCCAGGCCTAAAAATCCTGGAAATGGTGCTAAAAGCAGAAAAAAATAGATGAAGCATCCAAGGATGTTCTGAGGTTACGGTTTTAGTAAAAGTATGTGGCAAAAGCGGCCGGGGAGCTTGTATTTCCAGAGAAAGTGTGATATTACAAGACAGCCAACATGGAAAAATGTAGTCGAATTGATGGCAAATGGGAAATCCAGATTAATAAAAAAATAAAGGATATTACCTATGAACAGACAGAATAAAAATCATAGTGAACCCAAACAGAATATGTTCACCCGCCGAGGATTCTGTAAAAGAATACTGGCTGCTTCGGCATTTACATCTCTGGGAGCTATACCCGCCTGTACAGCAAAGTCTGAGATGCGCAAGATAAAGCTGGGCGTTGTCGGCTGCGGCGGGCGAGGTACCTGGATCACCGGATTATTCACCGAACATGGCGGCTATGAAATCCATAGTGTTGCAGACTATTTCCAGGAAGCCACAGATAAGTGCGGAGATAAGTTTGGTGTAAACGGCAACCGGCGCTTCTCAGGACTGTCGGGATATAAGAGACTCATTGAAAGTGGTATAGAAGCTGTTGCATTGGAAACACCACCTTACTTCTTCCCGGCTCACGCCGTTGCTGCCGTAGATGCCGGGTTGCATGTATATATGGCTAAGCCCGTGGCTGTCGATGTGCCGGGAAGTCTTGCTATTCAGGCTGCGGGGCAAAAAGCGACGAAAATGAAAAGAGTGTTTTTTGTCGACTATCAAATACCCACAGATCCTGTCAATATCAAAGTTGTCCAGGCTATTCATAAAGGAACAATAGGGCCTATTGCTCAAGTAGCCACGATCGGGACAAACAGCGGCGTCTCAGATCATCCCAATACAAAAACCATCGAAAGCCGCCTGCAACATATGTTCTGGATAAATGATATAGCACTCAGCAGCGGTTATATCGGCACCTCCGATATTCATGCAATTGATGCGGCCCTGTGGGCAATTGGGCAAAGGCCTATCGCAGCATCAGGCGCTTCGCGAATCTGCCGCCCCGACCCACATGGTGATAGCCATGATGTATCCTCCATAGTTTTCGAGTATGAAAACGGAGTCATACACAACCATTTCGGCCAGGCGATCAGGAACAACTCCGACAGCTACCTCACTTGCAAGGTCTTTGGTCAAACCGCCAATGCCCTGATCAACTACTGGGGCAAGGCTTACGTGCGAGGTGGGCCGGGGCATTGTGTAGGAGACGTGGAAAACCTGTACAAGACAGGAACCGAGCGTAACATTGCCACATTCTACCGTAAGGTTATTGATGAGTCTTTCACAAACGAAGTCGTACAGCGTTCTGTGGATAGTGTGCTGACAACTATTCTCGGCCGTGAAGTTGCTGCCAGGCACTGCAGTTTAACAATGGACGAAGTTCTCAGAGAAAACAAGCAGTTGGAAGCAGACCTGAGCGGCTTGAAGAGTTAAAGAAAATGATTGCCAGTAATTTTTAACTACGTTACTGTAATCTCATTAAATGATCTTCGTCAAAAATAAGTCCTGCGCAATCGATTCGATAGCCTCTTTTTACTCGCAATAATAACAGACGTAAAATCGGGGTGGGCGGACGATTTTCGAACTGCTGTCTCTATGTATCCAGTTACTCTAAATCTCCAGATAATTTCGTAAATATTTTGTTGCATCGGACTTGGATACGCGATTATAACCCAGCCTACCAGAATAGTCAATCCTGAAGCATTATTTTTCATTCTCCTCGGACTCATCGGGAGGCGATTTCGTTCGCCAATCGTACCAACATTCTCTGGGTTCCTCTTTTGTGCCTTCCGGCCAATGGCGGTACTTTTCACACGATTTATGCTCTGTAGAAAAGCTCTTTGAAACAAAAATAGGATTATAAGCAAGTTG
>CAZJIR010000268.1:0-4667 GCA_964546095.1 uncultured Pirellulales bacterium | reverse complement strand
TGATGTAACAGATAAAACAAGCATTGATGCTATGGTTACAAATACTCTCAATGCTTTTGGCAAGATTGACATATTGGTAAATAATGCGGGGATTCTTATTCCGCGTTTGCTTGTTGACCCGGCGGGTAAAGAGGAATTAACCGAGCAGATTTGGGAAAAGATGGTATCAATAAATCAAAAAGGATACTTTTTGTGCGCTCAGGCGGTCGCCCGGGTTATGATTGAATCAGGCAAAGGCGGTGTTATTATCAATATGACTTCCGAATCCGGTCTGGAAGGTTCTGAGGGTCAAAGTGTTTATGCGGCTACCAAAGCTGCAATATATTCTCTTACACGTTCATGGGCAAAGGAACTTGGCAAACATAATATCAGGGTCGTCGGCATAGCCCCGGGGATTGTTGAAACGACCGACTTACGCTCTAAAGATTATGAACGTGCTGTGGCCTACACACGTGGAATCACCATTGAGCAGCTGCGCGAGAAATATAAGATGGCTGCCATACCTTTAGGACGAAGTTGCAAGCTTACCGAGATTGCCGACACCACATGCTTTTTAGCTTCCGAACGCAGCAGTTATATTCATGGCACTGTCATTAATGTCTCAGGTGGTAAGAGCAGAGCCTGAAGTACAACCGTTGTTATAAAGTAATGATTAGAGCTATGAAAAAAGCAAGTATCATCAGCATTGGCAATGAGCTTCTAACCGGCCGGACAGATACTAATACTTCGTATCTAAGCGGTGAGCTGCTTGCAGTCGGCATACCGGTTGTCAGCTCTTATACTGTCGGCGATGATATCAATGCAATTGTACGGGCATTCGATTTAGCATCTACTGATGCTGATATAGTATTAGTTACGGGTGGGCTTGGGCCGACGGATGATGATTTGACCCGCCAGGCATTTGCCAAGTTCCTTGGAACCGAATTGAAATTACAGAATGAGCTTTTACATTATATTCAGGATTTTTTCACCAAGCGAAGCTTGCAAATGCCGGAAAAGAATAAGATTCAGGCGCATATACCAGTCGGTGCAAAGGCATTGACGAATAATATTGGTACGGCACCAGGCATTATAGCTGAAGTCAAAGGCAAGCTGCTTTTTGCACTACCCGGCGTGCCTCCGGAAATGAAGCGTATGTTTGCAGAGTCGGTATTTCCGGAGCTTCAGCGATTCGCCGGAACTCAGGCGATAGTAGTGCGAAAACTAAGATGCTTTGGGGCTGGCGAATCTACGATAGCCGAAATGCTCGGGTCTGTTTTTCAGCGAGGCAGGAATCCGCTAATCAACTGCACGGCTGAGTACGGTATCATTACCTTGTACATTATTGCCACGGCAGAAGATAAAGATACGGCCCTTCAAATGACCGAAAAGGACGAGAAATCCCTGCGTAATAAGCTCGGGGAACTGGTTTACGGCGCAGGTGAGCAGACTTTAGCCGAAGTCGTAGGTAAGGAATTAGCTCATCAAAAAAAGACAATTGCTTTAGCTGAATCCTGCACGGGTGGTACCGTAGCTGAGATGCTGACGGACATCCCCGGAGCGAGCGAATATTTCAAATACGGCTGGATTACTTACAGTAATTCCGCCAAGACCAGCGAACTTAATGTATCTCCCGATTTAATTGAAGAGTATGGGGCTGTCAGTGAGCAGGTCGCTGAAGCTATGGCCAGAGGTGCCAGGAAAAAAGCTGGAGCTGACTTTGCAATTGCCATAACCGGCATAGCCGGACCTGCGGGTGGAAACGAACAAAAACCAGTAGGGCTGGTATATATCAGTGTAGATTCCGATAATAAATGTGATACGAAACGTTGCTTTTTTTCCCACGATAGACGGTTCATACGCCTTCGAGCATCACAAACTGCCCTGAATATGCTTCGTTTAAAATTGAACATTTGACTAATTATGGTGAAATTGTTATAATAGTTGTTACCGGGGGAAGCAGGATTACCTAAAGAGTATGGCAAAGAAACGAAAACATTTAGGTGAAATACTTTACAAAGCGGGGCTTGTAAAAAAACAGGCTCTCATCGATGCTATTAAAACTTCAAAGACCAGCAATAAACGACTCGGTCAGGTATTGCTTGAACTCGGCCTGATAAATGAAGACACTTTGGCCAAAGTAATTGCAAAACAGTTTGGATTACAATACGTGAATTTGGACAAAACTAATGTCCCGCCGGATGCTATCAAGTTGATTCCAGAAGACCTTATGAAAAGGCATAATGTTCTGCCTTATGGTATGGATAACGGTAAATTAAAAGTGATTATCAGCGATCCGTTGGACCTTGAAATGATGGACGCAATTCGATTTCGCTTAAACACAGAATTGGAGTGTTATGTTGCCAATCCAACGAAGATTCGCTCTTACATCCAGGATTCTTCCGACCAGGAAAGAAAAGAAGAAAGCGACAGGCTAAGACACAGCATCGACGCGACTGCCGCCGAGCTTGCCGAGGTCGGGCATGAGCTACAGGCTGAAGCACTTCGAATCCAGGCCGAAGGCGGGGATGATGATGCTCCTATTATCAGACTGGTAAACCTTATCATTGACAATGCCTATTATATGCGGGCAAGTGATATACACGTTGAGCCTATGGCCGACAGAGTGCGTATAAGATACCGTGTAGATGGTGTTTGTTTGGAAAGGGACAATATTCCCAAGACTATGCAGGCGCCGCTGGTTACGCGTTTTAAAATCCTCTCCGGTATGGACATTGCTGAAAAACGGTTGCCGCAGGATGGTCGTATTAAGCGAACGATAGGAGGACAGGACATCGATTTTCGTGTTTCGTCTTTACCGGGTAACCATGGCCCAAGTGTAGTGCTCCGAATTTTACGTCCTGACGCTGTCAATATTGGCATTGAGTCACTGGGTTTTGAACAGGATAACTATAAGCAATTCCAGAAGATAATCAAAAGACCGAACGGTATCTTTTTGGTTACAGGCCCGACCGGTAGTGGTAAAACTACGACATTATATGCAGCTTTGCAGGAGCTTAACAAGCCGGATAAGAAAATCATTACCGCCGAAGACCCTGTCGAATACAATTTCGACGGGATGAATCAATGCCAGGTTAAAGAGGAAATCGAATTGACCTTTGACAAGATTTTAAGAGCAATGCTTCGACAGGCTCCTAATATCATACTAATTGGAGAAATCCGTGATGGCGTCGTTGCAGATATCGCAATTCAGGCAGCGCTTACAGGACACCTCGTTTTCAGTACTTTACACACAAATGACGCCCCAAGTGCAGTTACACGTCTGATAGATATGGGTGTTAAGCCGTTTCTTGTAGCAAGCTCGATACAGGCTATTATGGCACAGAGACTTGTAAGAATCATTTGTAAAAAATGCAGAGTGGTTGACGAAAATCCGGACCCATCTCTGTTACAGGCACTTGGTATCAATCCGGAAGAACTTGAGAAAAAACACGTATATAAAGGGGCCGGTTGTAGTCAATGCCAGCATACCGGCTATAAAGGCCGTATAGCTATATTTGAGATGTTTGAAATGAACAACGAAATAAGAGAACTGGCTTTTTCGAAGGCTCCTACCACAGAATTGAGAAAGGCTGCAAAAGCAAGTGGCATGAGAACGCTGATGCAGGATGGGATACTTAAAATTTTCAAAGGCACAACAACACCGGCCGAAGTTGTCAGAATAACTCAGACAGAGGGTGCCGCGGTTAGTTGAAAAAAATGTAGTTATTGAGGATTCTTAAATGGCAACAGTAAACATGGACAGATTGCTCCAGGCCTGTGTTGCGCAGGGGGCTTCGGATTTACATATCGTTACCGGCAGACCGCCGGTATTGAGAATAGATGGCTCGCTCAGATCCTTGGAAACCAAGGTTCTCGAACCTGATGATACTGCCGCTTTAATGAAAAGCATTACACCTGACCGAAATCAACAGGAGCTTCAGGAAGAAGGTGGAACCGACTTTGGTTTCGCTTATGGCGATTCAGCAAGATTTCGTGTCTCTGTTTTTCGACAGAAAGGTAATCTCTCGCTGGTCTTACGTCGTATCCCAACAAGCATTATGACCTTTGATGAGATAGGTTTGCCTAAGATTTGTGCCGCTTTGTGCCGTAGGCCCAGAGGAATGTTCTTGGTTACGGGACCAACCGGATGCGGAAAAACTACTACACTCGCTTGTATGATAAACTACATCAACGAAAACTTTGACCGCCACATTATAACCATCGAAGAACCAATAGAATATTATCACCCGCATAAAAAATCTATTATTAATCAGCGGGAAGTCGGCGTTGATGTCCCAAGTTTTGGCGAGGCCCTCAAGCGCGTTTTGAGAATGGACCCTGACGTGATTCTGGTAGGTGAATTGCGCGATTTGGAAACAATCGAATCAGCCGTCAGAGCCGCCGAGACAGGCCACCTCGTCTTCGCCACGGTTCACACCACAAGCGCAGCAGGAACCATTACGAGATTGATTGATGTTTTTCCCGTTGATCAGCAGGAGCAAATTCGGATTCAGTTAAGCAGCAATTTATTAGCCGTTCTCAGCCAGGCACTTTTACCTTTAGCTACCGGCAGGGGAAGAATTGCGGCTTATGAGTTTATGGTTGTAACTCCTGCCATTGCTAATCTTATCCGCGAGAACAAGACTTACCGAATCGATTCCAGCATTCAAACCGGCAAAAAGCTC
>CAZJIR010000267.1:0-4678 GCA_964546095.1 uncultured Pirellulales bacterium | reverse complement strand
GAGAATAAAATATAGACGTCACTGCGCAGTTGCTGGCTTAAAAGTTTTATGCCATCTTCTTTTTTGTGAGTAAGGATTGCGCCGCGTAGTGCACCGCCGCGAACCTGGTGTGGAGTATCCGGCTTGCGCAATAGGTCGTAAATTTCGATGGCCTTGCTTCTTTGGCCATTGCTTGCGAGAGTTTCGGCACAACGGAGCAGGCCTTCGTAAAAATCAAGCTTGTTAGCGGCAGGTGTGTTCGGCAAAACGCTTTGCAGAGCATTGGCGGCAGGCAGATTGCCGATTTTGCCCAATGCCCTTGCTGCCGCCTGGGCAACTTGTGTATCAGGGTCCTCAAGCATTTTTGTCAGTGCCCCCACCGCCTTGGTATCTCGCCGCACGCCGATGCTGCCGATTACGCCAACCAGCGGTCTGCCTTTAAGCGTGCCCAGCGCATCTCGAAAGGCATCATCCACTGCGGGGTCAGGGATTGGCTCAAGTCCGTAACGGGCCATGTGTGAAAGTTTATCGTCACCGAGCAGGGCCGCCAGTGGCGCGACGGCGTCTTTTGTGCCGATGACACCTAATTGACGGCAGGCATCATTCTTTTCTTTAAGCGAGCCATCAGATTCCAAAACGGCGATAAGTTTGTTTACCTGTTCCTTCGTGGCGGGGGGGACGGTTTGTCCGAAAGATTGAACTGCGCCGGCCAATAGTAATCCGATGACCAGAATTAGGCTTATTCTTGATTTTGACATTATTTGGTCTCCTTCCGGGTTTATATAATCCATGGCTCGCGCATCGCACGTGAACGCAGTCGATTAGCCTGAGGGTCGTTGATGAATTCTTCTTTGACGGGGTCGTAGCGTATGTCTCGTTTGAGCCACATACAGATGTTGGCCGCGTGCACTGTGGACATGGACCGGTGCATCATTACAGGATTGGCTACGGTTTGACGGCGCGACTTGACGCAATTGAGGAAGTCACGCATATGGCTCATCGGGCGCTGAGTGCGGGCCATATAGTCATAAACCAGCTTTCTAAAATCATCCATCATTGCCAGCGATGAAACATCCGGTTTTGAATAGCCATCAGCTACCGAAACCCAGCCTTCGTCGCCTTCATAGCGAACGCCGCAGGAACCGCGCCAGCCTTCGAGTTGCAGGACCATTTTAATTCCGTTGGCAAAACTTGTGACCATTCCATCTGCTGTTTTGTTAGGCACGTATTTATACTCGACGGCTGAGGTGTCCGCGGCGCCGATGGCCACCTGACACTGGGCGAATGTGTGTGCGCCCCATTCGCCGATGCAGCTTGTATGGAAATCGTAAAAGCCGCGCCAGGAGCCGCGGGTATAAGCGGAATTGTAAGGCCGCCAGGGACAAGGCCCCAGCCATTGATCCCAGTCGACTTCTTCCTTTGGCGGCAATGTTTCGGCCGGCAGCCAATCATGTCTTAGTTCCGCTGCATCCCAGGGGGCGATGTGGGCACGGACTGTGTGTATCTTGCCGAGCCGGCCGATGCGGAGTAATTCGTTGGCGAAGGTGAAATTTCCTTCGCTGAGGCGTTGTGTGCCGGTTTGATAAATACGCCTGTAGCGCTTTGCAGTTTCTACTACCCCCTGGCCTTCCGCGATAGTCATGGAGGACGGTTTCTCGGAATAAACATCCTTACCTGCACGCATCGCCATAATGGAAGCCAGTGCGTGCCAGCGGTCGCCGGTGGCGATTAGCAGGGCATCGATGTCCGTACGCTCTGCCAGAAACTGGCGCATATCGTGGTATATGGCGCAGTCTTTGTTACCGTATCGTGTGTCTACTATTCGCTTGACCGCCTCGGCGCGTTTCTTCTGGGCATCGCATACCGCAACAAATTGTACATCCCGCTCAGGCAGCATCCATCGCAGGTCATGCGTGCCCCGGCTGCCGATACCGAGACCTCCCAGCACAATGCGCTCGCTGGCGGGAACTTTTCCATTAGCGCCGAGGGCGCTCGAGGTGATAATCGTCGGAGCGGCCATGAGAGCACCCACCGTCGTTGCTGCGTCCCGGATGAATTTGCGGCGAGTCAAGTGTTTGTTTTTTGCTTTTTTCATAGGTTGCCTCCTTCTGAAAATTACAGGTCAAAACACAAAGATATATCCATCAGGATTTGTAGCCTATAATCGGCGTTACATTCCTGTCAGGTTGTTGTGTTTGAATTTTATCGTAAGTGTTGGCTGACAACAAGCCATTTTAGGCATAATTCACAGAGAAAAAACTGGAGGGTGGAAGATGGTTGCGGTTTTGGATTTACCACTAAGAAATACTCGATTCTTGAGAATCACCATCCACTTCGCTTACTGCGTTCGCTCAGTGGGTGCCCCCGTCGTTTTATCTGTAAGTTTAAAGCGTCAAAACACCTTTATTCACGTTGTCATTTTTTACATCATCTTCCCAATGTATTTCTGCTTCTTTTGGGATTGGACTTCGCATTGTTAGAGAAAGTAAATAGTCAGCGTAGTTCTGGCCGCTTATTATAGATATTTCATTTTGCCCACTCACCCAGCAGGGATGTTCTGCGGCTGCGATCCCATCAAGCAATAATTTAATGTTTCTTGCCTGACCATTTCCTTTATTAGCGATCCGGAGCACACGCCTTTTACCGTCATTGTGAAACTGACAGGTAAGAAAGGCCGATCTTTCATCAGACCTTCTTGACTCTTCGATTTCAAGCTGGCGTTTTGCGACCCTGTGGCTTTTATAAAAAGAAACCATTGCAAAGCCCAAAGAAGCAATTGATATTATTATGGCAAGTGCACTCAAATCAATATCTCCTCTGGATTCCATACTTTTTCTGCCAACTGTTCATATAGTTTTTGTCTTTCCAGCAGATTATCTTTTTTGAATTCTGTGTAAGACTTAAATGATAGCCCACTTGCTTCTATGAATCGTGTGAAACCTGGATTGTGATCATAAGCCTTTGAATGTAGAGACTTGGCTAAAATGTTCTGACCGTGATAATGTTCAAGTTTTTGTTCATACAGCAGATCACCATAGCTGGCATTAAACTGTTTAGGAAGCAGGAGTAACCCACCAATAAGATCGCGATGTTTGTCAAAATCTGAATTATGCTCGAATTCATCTCGATGTTGTTCTGGATGATTTGCCCAGATATGTTCAACTTCACATTTTTTCTTGCCGCGTGAAGTAACATATTTCAAATAATCAGAGGGCAGACCAGATTGTCTTTCAATATAATCTATCATACGAGCTAAAATATGTTTGATATGTTTGCGATTCATACCATGCAGATGGAATGACTCTCGGCTATTTGTAAAAGTTTCCTTTTCGTCTTTGATTCTCTGATATAAGATATTTTTCAATTCATCGAGAGGTTTACTTCGGATACTCAACATCAATTGAAACATATTGTAGCTAAGTGTCGAATAGCCATTGTCTCTGTAGTTCCACATTCGTCGATTTAAGAAAATATCCAAATAAATGGCAACTGACCTTAATTTATTTTGGATGATCTCTTCTTGGTCATTTTTGGTTATAGGTGCTAATAAAACCTGGTACTGTTGAGTAAAGCCAATTTGGGCATTATAAAAAATATGTTCCATACCCTCGGTATATTTATTGGCCGCTTTGCGAATAGATTCATAACACTTGGAATAGAAGTCAAAATCACTCTCAATGAACTGAATAAATCCGATTTGCTTATTCAGCCCAAGCGATGACTCATTGTCCCGTACCCATCTGTGGAATTCTGTTCCTATACGGTCAAAATCCTTAGGCTCTGCACCTCTCTTTCGTTCACGAATAGATTGTGCGTGCTGGCTTCGTAGCCATGCCTTGATGAAATCAGCCTCTTCCTCTTTATTGATTTGATTGAGTTTTTCAACCCGCTTTTTCCATAAAGAGTTGCAATAGTCTTTTTGTTTAGCATCTTCTATCTTTGAAAGTAGATAACCTTTGAGCATTTCAGTAGGAGTCAACGAAAGCCCACGGTCATTCATTGTTTCAAAAATTGTATAAGCGTCCTCGTCTTTGAAAGCAACAATCTCAACTAAATGCACTTTTTCAATCAACCAATCTATGAAATATGGAAGAGCATTATCTTTTAACTCATGAGGAAAGCAGGTATTTATGTCATCGTAACGGGCAAGAATGTTCTGAACAGACTCTGTTTGATCATCTTCATCGAAATCTTGGCCTTCGTAGATGGCTTCCATGCATTTAATACGGTCGTCCACTTTGATGTTAAATGACTTCGTCCCATATTTTGTTGAGAGAACTAAATCGTCTATAGCAACTCTATCCTTTTCATTTCTATCCATCTGTAAATTATTCAGATAGATGAGCAGAAGAGTAAGTGAAGTCAGGCGTTGCTGGCCATCGATGATAAAATTTTCTCCGTTTCTTTGGCTAATGATGATTGAACCGAGAAAATAACATCCATAAGACGATACCTGAGAACGAATGTGGTGATCTTCATAATCCTCAAGAAAGCAGCTTGTTAGGTCATTGATTAATTCAATAATGTGCTTCTCCTGCCAGCGATATTCTCGCTGATAATAATCGATAGAGTATTTAACCCCGCTGAGAAGCTCTTTTACGCTTCTTGTTTTCCCCTGTATCTGTCTATTGTCATTGCCATTTGTCATAAGCTTTAAACTATCAGGTTGTAACTTGTTTGTCATGTATTTTCTGTGTTT
>CAZJIR010000266.1:0-4685 GCA_964546095.1 uncultured Pirellulales bacterium | reverse complement strand
TCCTATATAATGGTTAGAAATTTAATATACGGTTTTAAGATTATTGCTAAATCTTTTTATGAAGGAGAATTAAAAATAGCGCGATAAAAATTTTTATTGTTGACTGCGCTATTAGCTCTTGCAGGAATTCTCGCCGGCAGTTGAGATTAATGAATAGCAATTATAACACACACCAATGGAAGAATAAGAAAGGCGATAATGGGGCCCTAAAGCATGCAAAAAGCTTTGGGGCCTCACGCCTACAAGATGACAAAGCCCTAAAGAATAACAATTGAATATCTTCTATTGACAGACCAAATAAATACGGCCATATTGATCCTGCAAAAGTATAAGAAAAATTTATTTGAAAGGTTGGATAGAAGATGGATGTAATAAGGCGAAACACAGATTATGCACTACGCTCTATGATACATTTGGCAAAACATTTTGGGCAGGAACCGGTATCGACAAGGAATATAGCTCGAGAAGAGGATATTTCTTATCAGCTTGCCTGTAAGCTGATGCAGAAACTTCATAACGAAGGACTTCTGAAGAGCAGAATGGGGCCTAAGGGCGGATTTAGCCTGAGCCGAAAGCCGGCGAAAATAAACATACTGGAAATAATAGAAGTAATTCAGGGTCCCTTAAGCTTAAACAAATGCTTATTAGATTTGGATGCCTGGACACGCCGGAAAGACTGTCCCGTAGCAAAAAAGCTGGCCAAACTTCAGGAGTATATATGCAATTACCTTGGGGAAATTACGTTAGATGACCTGTTGCATGGACGAGGTACGAAGAAAAAAAGTAAGGTAAAACATCATAATAGGAAAACAAGATGACCTGCGAAAAGGAAAAACCCGGTATACTCAAGGCGTGTTTGGATAAAGGGAAAAGACTGGCGGATTTGGTTGAATACTCAAAAGATTCGATTGTCAGCAAGACAATACTGGATAAGTCAGTTGGAATAATCACACTGTTCGCCTTTGATAAGGGTCAGAAATTAAGCGAACATACAGCACCTTACGATGCTGTTGTGCAGGTTCTTGATGGATGCGGCCAATTGACCATAGATGGCGAGGACAAGCAGGTTTCTGCGGGGGAGATTATCATAATGCCGGCTAACGTTCCGCACGCGGTTACAGCCCAGGAAAAATTCAAAATGTTATTAACAATGATTCGGTCATAAGAAGTTTCGATTTATTTTTAATAAATTACGGTGTTAATATGATTAGATGCCCCGGACAAGACCAGAGATTTTGGAAGCCTGAGGATATTTTTGAAACGCAATGCCCAGGCTGCGGTGGGGCGGTCGAATTTTTCAAGGACGAGCCAAAGCTTAAATGCAGCAAATGTGGACAAATGGTGGCCAATCCTAAAATAGACCTCGGTTGCGCCCAATGGTGCCAATATGCGGAGCAGTGCATAGGCACATCCACTGATAATCCTCAGCAGGTTATTTGCGACAAATTGATATGTGAAATGAAAGATGTTTTTGGCGAGGACCATAAGAGGATTGAGCATGCGCTCGCAGTTTTAAATTACGCCGAGCAGATACACGCAATCGAAGGTGGCGACCCCTTAATAGTCAAAGCCGCTGCGATTTTGCATGATATCGGTATCCACGAGGCCGAACGCAAATATGGCTCATCGCGGGGAAAATATCAGCAAATTGAAGGTCCGCCCATTGCCAAAGAGATTCTTCAAAAGTACAATATAGACGCCAAGGCTATTGAGCATATATGCGAGATCATTGCGAAACATCACAGCGCCAAAAACATTGATACAACTGAGTTTCAAATTGCCTGGGACGCGGACTGGCTGGTAAATATACCTGTTGATTTTAAAGACACAGATAATCTTGAGCAATTAATAAACAAAGTGTTCAAAACCAAAGAAGGACACAGAATAGCCGAACAGACAATATTAAATGCTAATAAAACTAACCCAAGCAATATTTGAGCATATTTATACTAACGTTAAGGATGTAATAAGAAAATTTAATGTTTGTTGTTCTTAATGAAGGGAATTGATTATGGTCACGAGAAGAAAATTTATTGCGATGGTAGCAGTGATTGGCTTAGTCGGAATTACTCTGATAGACTATGGCTGTAAAAAGTCCGGTCAAGGCACAGCAAAAGCTGCTGAAACCGTAGAGCTTTGCATGGCGTGCGGGCAGATTAAAGGCAGCGACTTGTGCTGTCAGCCGGGCCAGACAAAGTGTGATGCCTGCGGTCTTGTAAAAGGCTCGCCGGGCTGTTGCAACATTCCTGAAGGCGCAAAAACTGCGGCAATATGCACTAAGTGCGGCCAAATAGCAGGCACGGAATTGTGCTGCAAGGCAGGCCAGACAAAATGCGATGCCTGCGGTCTTGTCAAAGGCTCGCCGGGATGCTGTAAGTTATCTCATTAAAAAACCTACTCGGATTTGGCTTCAAGAGGAAGGTGGCAGAAAAGGTCTATTAAAAAGTTACATGAGCCGGACAAAATACCACGTAGTAAGCCAGATGAGGAGATAGTGTAGCAATTTTGGTTTATATTAACATGACCCAAAGAAGGCTTAGTATCGGCTTCGTTATTTTTGCCGCAATGAGCCTGGTAACTGTCGGATTTTGCGATTTGTCGGGAGAAAAGAAAATGCCAACGGCAACGGATACATATAAATATACAAACAAGCTCATTAATGAAAACAGTCCATATCTATTGCAACATGCACATAATCCTGTGGATTGGTATCCGTGGTCGGATGAGGCTTTCGAAACTGCCGCCAAGCAGGAAAAACCTGTTTTTCTTTCAATAGGCTATTCAAGCTGCCACTGGTGTCACGTTATGGAACGGGAGAGCTTCGCCGATGAGCAAACTGCTAAGATAATGAATGAGCATTTTGTATGCATTAAAGTTGACAGGGAGGAACGGCCGGATGTTGATGCTGTATATATGCAAGCGGTTCAAATGATGACCGGCAGCGGGGGCTGGCCTTTATCAGTGTTCCTTACGCCACAAGGCAAACCTTTTTATGGCGGTACGTATTTTCCGCCGAAGGAGGCATTCGGCCGTCCGAGCTTTCAGCAGTTGCTTTTGGCCATTACAGATGCATGGGAAAACAAACGTGCGAAATTACTTGGTTCAGCAGATAAAATCAACAAAATGCTCACAACGCTAAGCGAGAGGGATAACCAGGAAACTCTCTCTCCCGATATATTGAAAAAAGCGTACACTTATTTTGTAAGTATTTTTGATAATACTTATGGAGGATTCGGAACTGCTCCGAAATTTCCACAGCCCGACAATCTCTCAATGCTTTTAGGCTATTGGTACAGAACCCGGGATGATAAAGCACTGGAAATGGTTGAAAAAACACTTGATGCAATGGCAAAAGGGGGGATATATGACCATCTCGGTGGAGGTTTTCATCGCTATTCAACGGATGCGAAATGGCTCACCCCGCACTTCGAGAAAATGCTTTACGACCAGGCGTTGCTCAGTAAGGTTTATCTGCAGGCATATCAAATTACAAAAAATGATAAATACGCGGAAGTCGCGAAAGATATTTTTGATTATGTTTTACGTGACATGACAGACCCGAAAGGCGGATTCTACACGGCAGAAGATGCGGACAGCGAGGGACGTGAAGGAGCTTTTTATGTGTGGGACCCCGCCGAGATAAAAGACGTTTTAGGTGCGGAAAGAGCCGAGGTTTTTAATAAATTCTATGGAGTGACCAAAAGCGGAAATTTTGAGCATAACAAAAGCATTTTGAACATTAACAGCTCAACAAAAACGATGGCTGAACAATTCCAAAAAGACCTTCGTGACATAGAAAATATTTTATCCCAGGCTCGTTCGAAGCTTTTAAAGCATCGCGAAAAAAGACTTCGACCATATCGGGATGACAAGGTTATTGCCGGCTGGAACGGCCTGATGATTTCTTCATTAGCTTACGGTGGGGCTGTACTACAAGATGAAAAGTACGTTGATGCTGCAAGGAAATGTGCTGAATTTGTGTTAGACATGCTGATGAAAGACAACCGGTTGAGAAGGTATTACCGCAATAGCCAGACGGACGGATTGGGAGTTCTGGATGATTACGCGTTTATGATTTTGGGTTTGCTGGATTTGTATGAGGCAACCTACGATGCCCGATGGCTCGCAGAAGCAAAAAAACTAACTGAGCAAATGGTAGAACTTTTCACTGATCAGAACGGAGGCGCCTTTTATCTAACCAGTAAAGATGCAGAACGCTTAGTTGTGCGCAGCAAACCGGATTATGATGGAGCAGTTCCAAGTGGAAATTCTATTGCTTCTTTAGTCTTGCTGAAGTTAGGACAGTTAACAATGAATCAAAGCTTCACGGAACACGGCGAACAGATATTCAAGGCATTTTCGATGAGATTAAGCCAATCTCCCGCTTCGCAGGTTGCCTTGCTGGCTGCGTTTGATTTCTGGCTTGGCCCGAAACGAGAAATAGTAATTGCAGGAGACCTTCGGCAAGATGAAACCAGAGAAATATTAAGAGTGATTCGAAGCAGATTTATGCCCGATACGGTTACTCTATTCCACAAAGGCGATAAGTCAGATAAAGCTATATATAAAATCGTACCTTTTATCGAATATCAAACCACGATAGATGGAAAAGCAACTGTGTATGTATGCCAAAACTATGTATGTAAGCAGCCTGTGAATACGGCCGAAGCTCTCGAAAAACTACT
>CAZJIR010000265.1:0-4720 GCA_964546095.1 uncultured Pirellulales bacterium | reverse complement strand
ATTCCTCATCGCGAAAATTTTCACTGGGAACAATCAAAGCAGCTCTTTTAGCACTTCCACTCCCCTGTTCCGTTGCCTGTTCCAAAGGATAACCGACACAAATTATACAAAGTGGCTCCAGGCCCCTTGATATCCTGCAGATTCTGCTGACGTCTTTTAAATTGAAGTTCCTGACTTTTGTAGCACCCAGGTTCAGGCTGACGGCCTGTAGTAAAATGTTTTGAATGGCGTGTCCGGCTTCCAGAAGTGCATATGTTCTGGCCTGAGTACGCAATTGAGTAGCAAGTCTCCTGATGGAGCCGGTAACAATAATATCACAACCTGCCGTGGCCACTGTTTCCTGCATCGATGTTACCGCCGCTAAATTGTTGCGGATGTCTTCTTCGTAAATTTGTTCAAGACTGTGTTCGGCCGGACGGTATTTAAACATTCCTTTTTCCGTGGCAAAATATAACTCAATAGGATAAAGCTCATCGACTGATTGTACTGCCTGCAGGTCTCTTTGCGATTCTGTTATGCCCCGGCTGGCCCAGGCCAATTGTCCAATTTCAGTAAGCTTAAGCGGCTTGCCGCCGAACAAGCTTACATCTTTCCGATTGGCCAAAGCTTCCTCGAAAGTGATTGAGCCTGTTAGCATCGGCTCTGTTAACTGAATTATTTTCTGTGGCGAAGACCGGGTCCTGCGCTGGCCGAAACACAGGGCTGCGAAACAGACAAATATTATTCCAAGAATTGCAAAACGTTTCATTTTCCTATTCCTCCAAAATAAGTTTTCTAAAAAGGGTAGTTCGCCATATACTTATATTTTACACATTTGGCTCGGCATTTCCCAGATTAAACTTTTTTGGTTGATAACGGCATGCCCTGTTTCTGATAAACTGCCTGTTACATCTAATATGGATATCTGATAAAATAAGCTAAAAACCACAGGGCCGGGTCTTTAGTTTCGGAACGGCGGTAAAATTTTCAGGTTATTTTTATGGCTTTATCACATCGACAAAAGGTGACCATAGTCGCTTTGGCTGTTTATTGGCCTGCTTTTTTTATTTTAGCCCATATTCCTGTTCCAGGTCTTGTCCGCAGGGCGGGTGTTTCTGATAAAGGTCTTCATTTCCTTGCATATTTGATTTTGGCCTTTTTGCTCTGGTTCGCAGTAAGCCCCGACAAAAAGGTAATTTGGCGTAAATTTATCGTGTGGTGTGTTTTTTTCGTAGTAACCGTATATGGGGCCGTTGATGAATTAATTCAAGGTTATGTTGGGCGCAATTGTGATGTTATGGATATTGTTGCAAATATAGCCGGTACACTTACGGGTTTAATTCTGTTTTCGTTTGTCACCTTTTGGCCTGCCGCTCTTATAGTTACAGGTGCTGTTATTTTCGGGTTGACGAATATTACTCGGGTGAATCTTGCTGAACTGGTACCGGTTACGAATGCGATGTTTCATCTGTTCGCCTATCCGGTTTTTACTATGCTATGGATTCATTATATACATCTTTCCTTTTCCATAAGGCCCCCGAAAATTAAATGGCTGATTACTGCGTTAGCCGCACCGACAATATTGCTGTTGGTTGTAAAACTGTTCTCTGCGATTCTTGGCAAAGGTTTCAGACTTACGGAAGCGTTCGTGTCCGTAGCAGGGATTATAGTTGTCGTTTCGCTAATAAGTTTGATGGCGTTCGTCAGCAGTAATCAGGGCGTAAAGGATGAGGCTCAGATATAGACTTCATTTTTTCTTAAAAGGTCTATATAGTGGGTCGCCTATCAGAACCAGTTGCCAGGAATTAAACGGCTTTGTGTGATAGTATGCTTCGACAAGACAATCACCTTTGAATATCTTTTCGAAGAACGCTTTAGGTTTGGGAAATGCATGAAGATACGGCTCATCTACGGCGCCCAAGGTTGCAGTGATTCCATCCCTAAGCATTGCAGCACACCATGTGCTGCTGTTCTGGTCACGTAGTTTTTGGGCCTCGAAGCTGGAAATATGAAATCCGACGGCACCATCAACGAAATCAAAAGCGTCAACGTATTTTTTCACACTATACCAGCCACAATAAACAGCCGTCTGTGGACAGCTTCCAGGCGCAAAGAGGTTCCCTGTTTGCTCCTCTTTGAGAGGCATCTTTGTGCTCGAGCGTATGTATAACGCCAAATCCCGCAAAGATTGGTCAAAATGACCGTACAAATCCTTTTTTACGATACCTCGTGAATCGATATAAGCGATACCTTTTAATCCTGTTTCTTCTGCGCTTAATGCCTTATCTATAAGGCCCTGTACTATTTCATAGCTTGGCCCATCCAGCCTGCTGACCATCAGCGTTTTAAACCCCAGACCCAATTCGTCACCTTTAAGCATATTGGGCTGCCATCTGTGTAGTTCATAGTCTCGGAACAGCACCATCGATAGTTCACTATCCACCGAAGCATTTGTTTCTCTGCCGTTAATCCGATTAATCTCGTTTTGTATCAGGATGATTTTATCATTTATTTGTTTTTTCTGGATTGAAACTTGGTTGGGCTCGAGTCTGTTGTCCTGTTTCTGTTGTTCAAGTGTTTGCCTATGTTGTTTAATCTGTTCTTTCAATTCGTTTAATCTGCTTTCCATATCCGGCAAGGGTCTTCTCCACCCGACTTTAATAGGTACACCATAGGTTGTTACCAAACATCTGATTTCGCCGGGGGCTCTACGCTGAAGTTCCTTTCTGATTGGTAATGCAAGCGAATGCTCGTAATCATTTCTGCTGATTATCTCGCTAAGATTGTTCCCCAAAGGCAGGTATAGGACATTTTTTCTTGGTATGTTTCGTTTTTCACAGTAGTAATTTGCAATTTGTTCTGACACAGCGACTTGTCTGTTAGCTATCACAAGAATCTCATTCGGCTGCAATGCGAACCCGATACTGCTGCATAAAAGAATCAATACAGAAGTTGCCCTGTTCTTGAATGTCATTTCTAATGAGCCTTTATGCTTCTAAAATTGTTAACACCGATTTCATGAGTGATGTCAGGGTAGATTAAAGTTGACGCTGGTGTATTGCGGTAGATTCAGAGATGTTAATCTTATTCCGGGCCGTAGGCCCTGTATGGCAGATTGATTGGATAATCGCGGATCAATTCATCGTAGTCATCGAACCAGTAAGCATTTGGATTACTTCTTAAAACTAAAAATCGCCCGCTGTATTTGTCGTTGGCCGCCCGATGATATTTGAAGCACACAAACTCTTTCGTTTTGCCGAGGATTTCGATTTTGCCGGTCGAATGCGACATTACATAACGTGCTCGCTTTGCTAATCCTGATACCAGCGATTTAGCCTGTTCGACAATTTCATATCCTTCTTCAATCGGGACCGTATAAGCCTTATTGCCGGTTGCAGGACGACACTGGAAAATATAGTATGGAATCGCACCTGTGAAAGAAAGTTTCGAAAGCAGTTCAGCCATAACATGAGGGTCATCATTTATACCTTTTATTAGAGGAGTCTGATTTGCGAGTAATGCACCTGCTTTTTGCAGCAGATTGATACCGTTTATTGCCACTTCTGTCAATTCACGTGGATGAACAAAATGGGTCATTATATATATCTTTTTTTGCTCCATACTGTACTTGTTTATCATCTCAAGCAGGGTCTGGTCCTCGATAATCCTATACGGATTAAATGCCGGCATCTTTGTGCCTATGCGAATTATCCGGACATGTTCTATCTCCCTTAGCTGCCTGACAATATTCTCGAGTTTTGACGTTGCCAATACAAATGGGTCTCCGCCGGTCAACAAAACGTTCGTTATCTCCTTATGCTCTTTTATGTATTGCATTGCCTCATCCGGGTCGCGAAGATATGCCCTTAGTTTATTTATGAAGACACGCTTACGGAAACAGTACCTGCAGATACCCTCGCAGACGTTGCTCACTAAAAGCAACGCTGTGGAATTATATTTATGCTCGAGCCCCGGCGTGATTGTATAGCTCTCCTCGTTCGATGGGTCGAGCCGACCCCATGCTTCGAGCTCATTTAGCTGAGGTACTATCACTTTGCGTATCGGGTCATTGGGGTCGTCCCAGTTAATAAGTGACAAATAATAATCGTTGCTGCGAAAAGGAAACTTATCTGTGACCTTTTTCAGCTCGACTTTTTCTTCTTCGCTTAAATGCTCAATCTGTTCGACTTTTGTAAGGTATCTCGTTTGGGTAGTAGTGTTCATACCCATTGTATTTACTCCAAGTAGGTAATTGTTAATAATTTACTCGCTTACTACTTGCTGTCCTGCAAAAAATGCTGAGCGGCTCAACTAACCTCCTTGGCCCCGAGTATGTTCGGACTGTGAGTATCTTTTTTCGTAGATGTTCTTTCGCCTGAATAGCAGGGCAATAGTCGCCAGCAGTATCCGTATATCGGTCAGAAAACCGGCGGTTTCCACATATTTAACATCGAATTCAAGTTTTTCTTCACGTGTGAGCTCTGCCCTGCCGTGTACTTGTGCCAGACCTGTCAGGCCCGGCCTGACAAGCAGACGTTTTTTTTGCCGCTCACTCCATTCGGGTATCTGGGAAATGTACAAGGGCCGAGGTCCGACAATACTCATCTCTCCTTTTAATACGTTGAATAATTGCGGAAGTTCGTCGAGAGAATGCTCACGAAGCAACCTTCCGATTTTTATCAGCCGGGGGTCTTCACCGGATTTCGGACTCGGACCGAATGGGTCAACATCGAGCTTCATC
>CAZJIR010000264.1:0-4749 GCA_964546095.1 uncultured Pirellulales bacterium | reverse complement strand
AGGGCGCGGTAATGACACTACTGCACCGCGATGTCTTCTACGGCGACCACATGCAGGATATCAAGAACCTGGGTGTCCTGATGGGATTTAACGTAGTCGAAGAAGGATAAATACCACTTATATATCTTTCTTAACATACTAGTAAAAAAAGTTGAATTAAAATAAGTCATATAATGCCCGTTTAAGAATCCACAATTAAACGAGGGATTTAAACATAAAATCATGAAGCCAAGAATCCTATTGGTAAACCCACCCATTTACGACTTTGCCGCGTATGATTTCTGGCTTAAACCCTATGGTTTGTTGAGTATCGCAGGATACCTTCGTGGCCAGGCGGATTTCAAATTATTCGATTACCTCGACAGGATGCACCCATTTTCCCAAAACCAGAAGCAGCTCAAATCCGACCAATGGGGCCGGGGCCGATTTCACTCCCAACACATCCCGAACCCAAAAACGTTAGAATCAATTCCCCGATACTTTAGACGATTCGGCCTGCCGCGAAACATCTTCGAAGATTTCACAGCTAAAGAACGACATTTCGATTTTGTTTTTATACAAACCACAATGACTTATTGGTACATGGGTCTCATAGAAATCATCGAAGATATTCGCAGGTTTTGGCCACAAGCCAAAATAATATTAGGCGGCAATTATGTCACCTTGTGCAGCAATCATGCACAAAATCTGGGCGTGGACTTTTCGGTATATGGTATGAATCTTCAACCATTGTGGGAATATATCGGAATCAGTCCCGACCTGAATCAGCCGGCCTTATGGGAAGCCTACGACAAACTAAAAGTTGGCGTGCTAAAGCTCACCGAAGGTTGTCCCTTTCAATGCACCTATTGCTCAGTACCTAAAGTATATGGCAAATTCAAACCCAGACCCTTAGAGCACTCCATAATCGAATTAGAATTGTTATGTAAGCTCGGAGCTGAAAACGTTGCCTTTTACGATGATGCACTTTTATTCGAAGCTGATAAAGTTTTGATTCCATTCCTGAAGGAGGTCATAAAGCAAAATATCAAGATAAATTTCCACAGCCCGAACGCCCTTAACGCTCGCTTTCTTACGAAAGAATTGGCTCAGCTTATGATAATGGCGGGCTTTAAAACCTTCTATTTAGGATTTGAAAGCGCTTCCTCACAGTGGCAGCAGCGTACCGGCTCAAAAGTCTTTTCCGATGAGCTTAAACAGGCCGTTCATAATCTTATTTCAGTCGGCGCTGTACCTAACAACATCACTGCATATCAAATCCTCGGCCATCCTCATATTGATATTCAACAGCTCGAAGCCTCAATGCATTTTGTAAACAGCTTAGGTATCCGTGGAATGCTGGCAGACTTCTCACCAATTCCTGGAACTCCTGATGGCGACTACTGCCGGCGATGGGTCGATATGGACGAGCCGTTAATGCACAACAAAACCGCATTTCCAATTATCTTCATGGGCTTTGACGAAACAAACCACCTAAAAGACCTCCAAAGACAACTCAACCGCTCACTACCTGATGCTCATACATGTTGATTTTAAAAAGCCGAATTGATATACTCGCTTTTCTATATGAAAGTACTTCTCCAAACCTATGGGTGCCAAATGAACAAGCTGGACACAGCGCTGGTAAGCTCCTCGCTTAAACAGTCTGGCTTTACATTGATAGAAAACGTCAAAGAAGCCGATGTCGTATTGATAAATACCTGCTCTGTCCGCGAGCACGCCGAGCAGCGGGTCATTTCACACCTCGGTCACCTAAAACACATTAAAAAGTCCCGGCCAGATATGGTAGTCGGCATCATAGGCTGCATGGCACAAAGGCTCGGCAATAAGCTGCTCGAACACGAAGTTGTCAATATAGTCTGCGGCCCGACAGAAATCCCGCAAATAGCTAATCTTCTGAAAGAAACTCTCCAAAAAAATGAAAAACGCCTGGCGATAACGGAGAAAATCCTGCAGAAAACTTCTGAAAAGCAAAACCTGGCCCTTGAAGAATTCGAATCTGCATACGGCATCGAGGATAAACAAATTCCATCTCAGGCTTATGTTCGGGCAATGCGAGGCTGCAATAATTTCTGCACTTATTGCATTGTTCCCTACGTCCGCGGGCTGGAAGTATGCCGCCCGCCGCAGGCAATTACCGAACAGATTAAAAAATTAGCAGACCAGGGCATCAAGCAGGTCACTTTACTTGGCCAGACGGTAAATTCATATAAATACAAACAAGGTGACAAAATATGGAGCCTGGCCGATTTGCTTAAAGCAGCAAGTGATATCGATGGAATCGAATGGCTTCGTTTCGTCACCAGCTATCCATCCGAAGAATTCTTCGATGACATTATGCATGTCATGGCCGATTCGCCAAAGGTCTGCAACTATTTGCATCTGCCCGCCCAGAGCGGCTCGGATAAAATCCTTCACGCAATGAATCGCAATTACACCGCCGCCCGGTATCTGGAGCTTCTCGACAGGGCCAGAGCTATTGTGCCGGGTATTTCTATCGCAGGCGATTTCATTGTCGGCTTCCCGGGCGAAACCGAAGATGATTTTAATGATACCGTGGAGCTTGCCAAAAAAGCTCGCTATAAAAACGCCTTCATTTTCAAATACTCCCCTCGCCCTGGCACAACCGCCGACAAAAGATTACAAGACACCGTCCCCGCCGAAACAAAGCAAAAACGAAACATCGAACTCCTCGCAGAACAGGAGAAGATAAGTGATGAACTCAGCAAAGACTTCTTAAATAAACAAGTGAAAATCTTAGTCGAAGGATTAAGTAAAAAACCACACTTAAATTCAGTTGAAAGTCAAAACAATCCCCAGCTTATCGGCAGAACCGCCGGAGATTGGATTGTCGTCTTTAACGGCTCCGAATCTTTGGCCGGCCAATTTGCACAGGTAAAAATAACAAAGACCTCGCCGCTAACCCTTTTCGGCAAGCTTACCTGACCTACTTAACCTCCGAATAAAGCAGATGGTATCTTCCAGATGCAGAAATAGCTAAACACCAAAAAGGCAATAATCAAACCCACAGCGAATATCCGGTTTGGCCTAAGAATCGCAAACGCCTCTTTGGAAAGTAATTTTGGCATTACAAAAAACAATCCTATTGCAACCCAGATAGCCTGCAACGGCGTCAGCAGCAGCCCATCAAGTATCGCCGCGGTCTGCACGAGGAACACCGGCCTTTCCTTAAAGCAAAAAACTAAAATCATATTCGTACAAATAAAGAAAACCAGGAACATCCTGAACTGCGTCTTCCACGCAAACTTCCTGCCGAATCCGGGAATACAAATCCTGAACGAATCCGCCAGCAGCCGGGGCCAGCCGGCCAATTGTCCAATCTGTGTTGAAATCAGCGCCGCCGAACCCGCTAACATAAACAAAAACCCGCCGACATGCCCCCATCTCGATGAGAAAAGGTTTGATAGCTCAATGGCAACCTGTGGACCATTTGGTGCTATCTCAGCCGGTCTCAGAATACCCGCACCCGCGATTAAAAACGCACTGGTTATTACAATCCCTAATACCATCGCCAAAGTCGAATCGACATACAGCACCCGGCACCAGCCCTTTATCTTTTCCGCAATCTCAAAACTCATATTTTTAAGCATCGACACGTCCGCCGGCTTGCCGTACCCCCTGCCCGCGGTCGCCCCATAGCCGGCCCCAATCACCCAATACGTGTACCACACCTGGCTGGCGAATCCGCCCGCGCTCCAGCCTAACAGCGGCAGTATCTCGCTCCACGGATTTTCGCCCACCCCTTCGAACCCAAGCGCCCACTCAGGAACCGCCGGAACGTTGGGGCACAAGCTTCTTAAAAATTCCGTAAAGCCGGGAAATACGTGTGCCGCCACATACATAACACCCAAAACAATAATCAGCACAAAAAAGCTCATTACTATTTTTAACACATCGAATACCCCCGACCATACTATCCCCACCGCAACAAACGTAACAAGCCAGCCTGCCAATCCCGCCCCGATTGGAATAAGGCTGTTCACAAACACCCCCGCCGCCGTCGCAAGCGCGCCTATCGATAACGCCCCGGCCGCGAACTGAGCCACCAATACAATCCACACCGCCCAGTGTTTCGGTCCCGGCATACGGTCGAACATATCTACCATACCTTCGCCCGTACAGACGGTATATCGCGCCCCGCTCATACCTATCCAGAATTTCAGAAACACCCCTGCCACGATTGCCCACAGCACCGCCGTGCCTAAAATCGCGCCTGTACGTGTCGCTAATATGACTTCCCCCGAGCCGATATACTCGGCCGCCCACACCATCGAAGGCCCGACCATCATAAAAACCGCCAGTCCCACCGGAGGCTTCTTGATTATCATCTCACCGGCCTGTCCCGAATCTTCTGCCATAGCATTTACACCCCAAATAATTGTGATGCTTTTCCTTCAGACTTGATGAGTAACTTACCCGTTTCCCCACACAGTGTCCACAAAATTTCCTCTGCAGTATGTCACCAACAATAAACTGAAAATACAAAAACGACTCAATTTGAAGAACAGATATGAATTATAAATCTTCACTTACCTTGTAGGGTGTGCACTGCACACCATTTCTTAATTCTAAATTCACAATTCCAAATTCTGTTCGTCATTTCGACCGAAGCCCTCATTCTTGCTTTCGCAAGAAAGCATGAGGGCGAAGTGGAGAAATCTATCGAAAAAGCCATCGCGCAGCGATTCCTCAATTTTGCACTTTTATTTTTGATTTTTAATTTCTTCC
>CAZJIR010000263.1:0-4772 GCA_964546095.1 uncultured Pirellulales bacterium | reverse complement strand
AATGTCAGCGATTATATCTTGCTCGAGGGGAGATTGTTTGGTTTATTGGGAACAACCTGTGGCTTATCAACTCCGAACGCTGACAAATTCGGAGGGTGTTTTCCAGTTCCTAAAAGAGGTGATTTTTCTTCTGTTATCTCATTGTTCCACAGCTTCTGTTCGCGGTAGTTTTGCTCGCCACTCTTCAGCTTTTTTCGGCTTTCCCCAGGCTTCGTATAGGCCGATTAGGCTGTTCCACGACTCCAGTGTGTCCGGATGTTTGTCGCCGAGTGTTAGGCGTCGGCCCCAAACCGCTCTGAGCATAAAAGATTCGGCCTTTTCATAAAGCTGCTGGACTTCTTACACCAACATTCCAAACATTTCAAAAATTTTTCTTGACATTAAGACGAATGGTGTGATATATATTGAGATACGTTCATTAATGGATTTATACCTGTGAATTATTAAGCAGGAGATATTCCTTTAATATATCAAGTGCTTTTCCAAAGACGTTTAAAAAGACTGGTGGCCGAAGTTTTATTCTTCGAATTAAGCATTTTCACCTCTTAACGGCGATTATTTTAAAGGAAGGAGGTCATATCAAGTTGAAAAAAGACTATTCTGGACATATATGTGTTTTAATGTAAGAAAAGAAAAAGTCATTATTGGTCGTTTATGTTTAAAAAAATAACGTTTTTTAACTTTTCCAAAGAGAATTATCATGTGCAAGAAATTGATTTATTTAACTTGTTTTGCTCTGGTCTTGGGCATTTCAGGCCAAGCAATGGCGGCGATAAGAGTCGCAGAGGAGTTGCTGGTTGATCTGAGGGCTGAAGATCTGGACTATGGCAGCAGTGTGACCACATGGCCTAACCATGGAACATTGGGTGACTTCACCACCATCGAGGGAACCCCCGTTGTCGAAGACGTTACCGGTCGCAAGGCAGTCACGTTCGATGGTTTTAGCTGGTTCACAGGACCAACATCCCCGCCGGGCATCGAAGGTGAAGGCACACGTTCGATTGAGGTTTGGGCGTACAATCCGACAATAGATACGCATGAAACAATGGTCTCCTGGAGTCATCGTGGTGGTCCTGCCGGCACCAATATGGCCTTTACTTATGGCAATCACGGAACCTGGGGTGCAGTAGGTCATTGGGATGCTGCCGACATGGCGTGGTCGAATCCACACGTGCCAGCTCCAGCAGCAGAGAACTGGTGGTACCTGGTTTACACGTACGATGGCACCACCGCCCGCCTTTACGTTAATGGAGTAGCTAACACCATAAACGCTTTCCCGCTCAACACCCACAGCGGTGGTTTTATCCGTGTGGCTGCCCAAGCCGATGACACTGGTGCGGGAGCGTCACCCAATGACAGGTTCAGCGGTTCGATTGCAGAAATGCGGATACATGACGGTGTCTTGAGTCCCTCGGACATTGCCTACAACTTCGTATCAAAGCCGGGGGGCCAAATGGCGAGAGACCTGAACCCTGAGCATGGACAGATCGACGTGCCTCGTGAAGTGGTTCTGATTTGGGAGCCAGGCGAATTTGCAAATACACACGATGTATATTTCGGTACAGATTTTGATGATGTTAATGATGCCACGATAGCTGACCCGAGGGGTGTGACCATTAGTCAAGGTCAGAATGAAAATACTTTCAATACCGGCCGTATGGAATTTGGCCAGACCTACTTCTGGCGTGTGGATGAAGTCAATGATGCGCATCCCGATAGCCCCTGGAAAGGCGATGTCTGGAGCTTTACGACCGAGCCGGTGGCCTACCCGCTGGCAATGGCCCATATTACGGCCACGGCCTCAGGCATGAAGAACGCTAATGAGAATCCGACCAACACCATTGATGGTTCCGGTCTCGACGAAAACGACATCCACTCGACTTCTCCCAACACTATGTGGCTCAGTGACATTTCCACACCGGGCGAGACTTGGATCCGGTACGATTTCGACCAGCTCTATAAACTGCACCAGGTGCTGGTCTGGAACCACAATTCCGACTTAGAAGATGTCGTCGGTTTCGGAATCAAGGAAGCTCTAATTGAGACTTCGCAAGATGGCGAAACATGGGAAACCGTCGGAACTATTGAGTTGGCTCAGGCGGCACAACAAGCACCCATTGATCTGCAGGACATTATCGCTCGTAATGTAAGGATAACGGCCATGAGCAACTGGGGTGGTATTTTCCAGCAGTATGGTCTGAGCGAGGTGCGCTTCCTTTATATACCAGTCCGGGCAAGAGAGCCCCAGCCGGATTCCGGGGCAACGGGTGTAAACCTGGATGTAACCCTTAGCTGGAGAGCAGGACGAGAGGCTGCTGGGCACGATGTGTACCTTAACACGGATAGTCAAGCGGTAATCGACGGGACGGCCCCGGTTGTAACGGTGAACGAAGCCAGTTACGGCCCATTATCTCTTGATTTAGGAAAGACTTACTATTGGCGAGTCGATGAGGTCAATGACGCCGAGACTCCCACAACCTGGCAAGGCAATATCTGGAATTTCTCATCGCGTGACTATCTTGTTGTGGACGATTTTGAAGATTACAATGACTACCCACCCGACAGGATATTTGATAAATGGACAGATGGATGGGGCATCGCGACTAACGGTTCTACAATCGGCTATCCCGAGCCGATCTTTGTCCAAGACGAACACTTCCTTGAGACAACTATCGTTCACAGTGGCTCCCAATCCGCACCATTTTCCTATGACAACAGTGTAGCAAGTCTATCAGAGGTGACAGTGAACCTGAGTGACCTTCCTATTGGGACAGATTGGTCGACAGGTGCTGCTGAGACATTGGTGTTATGGTTCTACGGCGATGCGAATAACGCCACTACGGAAAATATGTATGTGAAGATTAACGGCTCCACTCCCGTTGAATATGACGGTGATTCCAATAACATAGCAAGACGCCGGTGGACACAATGGAACATCGACCTTGCATCGCTCAATGTGGATATAAGTGATGTAACGTCTCTTAGCATTGGTTTTGAGAGGACTGGCGCTGCTGGCGGCTCAGGAACCATATTACTTGATGATATCCGGCTCTATCGGTTGGCTCCGCCCATACCCGTCCCAACGGATCCGGGCACAACCGGCCTGATTGCGTATTACACGATGGAAAATAATGTCGAGGATAGTTCCGGCAATAATCTCCATGGTACTATTATGGGTGACGCAGGTTTTGACGCAGGTATAACAGGCATGGCATTGGAACTCGATGGTGTTGATGATTACGTGGACTGTGGGACTGCAGCAAGCCTCGATATTACAGAAGAGATTACAATCTCAGCATGGATAAACAGCAACACGTTCGGCGACTGGCGCGGCATCGTGACCAAAGGTGTGGAAAACTCACCTTATTCAATGCAGATGTGGGGCGATGGAGCCTTGCGGTTTAGCGCGAACTCCTTCAGCAATGTCGGGGCAGTCGGTGGAGGCTCACAGAACTCTACCGTTACTATGACCCTCGGTCAATGGACCCACGTGGCTGTCACATACCGCAATCCAGACCTGACGCTTTATATCAACGGTAATGGGGAAACCTTCAGTCCGGGCTATACATTAGGTACCATTAATGAGCCTCTGACTCTGGGTTGTGATTTCCCGGGAGGCGACGAATATTTTGATGGCCTCTTGGACGAGGTTCGGATTTATGACAGGGCGCTGTCAGAAGCAGAAATTCTTTTTCTTGCGAACCTATAACTCTATGAGGTAGTATAAAATCAAAGAGATAGGATTACTGTATTAGATGATTGAGGGCCTATACTGATGAGTTCAGTATAGGCCCCATTTGTTTAATGACAATAACTAACGAATTTCAACTAATAAGTCGTTAAAATGTTAGAATGGTTCAGGATTTTCTATAGGTCATATGTGAGAGATTTTTTAGTGTTCTATAGTGGCCGAACTCAATCCAAAGTGTAATTGTCAGAACTTCTAATAACCAATAGAAGAATGATATAATTGATTTCTTTTCATCCGTCTACTTAATCCGATGCGATAAAAATCCTCATTCTTACTAAAATCCCCGGCCTCCTCCACGACCTTGCTCGGCAGCATCGGCGCAGGCTTTGTTACCTGGCTATGTAAACGCAGAGCATTGTAGATTAGCTGGGCGACTTAGGCGTTGTTATGCGGAGGAAACAACGGCCCCCTTTTTGGTAGTATGGAAAAACCCTGTTAAATGTTTTCGGTGATAATAGCAAACTCGCCGTTTTCAAAAGAGACGTCCTTTACCTGAACGCCTTTGATATTCTTTTCTTTAAGCAGCTTGTCAATATCAACGTAAATATTCGGATATTCAAGTTTCATACCGGCCGGCATTTTGAGCTGAAGCGACTGATTAAACCAGCTTACGGCCTTGCTTAGATAGGCACTAATAATAGTAAGCTCAAATATTGCATTGCCATCGTTAAAACTTACGTATCTCAACGAGGCGGGAATAAACGGCAAAATGAGGGAGTTGGTCTTTATCACGAAATGGGCACTTTGGCCTTTAATTTTTGTACGTATGATTTGACGAGGTAAAAGTTTATTGGAAAGCAGTATTTGTACAAACTCTTCAAGATTAAAAGTTATTTTTGCCATTGTTACTCCATACCGGAATTCCTGTTAAGCCTGAGCTAAGTATAAGGGAAGACTTCAGCCGGCCGCAAGTATCTCTTAGCTCTTATGGTTACCTATAGAAATTCGCCGCCTCAATGTCAGGTGGCGGGCTATCTCGAACCTGGGGAACCAGGATTCGGACCTGGACTAACTGATCCAG
>CAZJIR010000262.1:0-4804 GCA_964546095.1 uncultured Pirellulales bacterium | reverse complement strand
TAACACTTCCTTTCAGGAGTTCTTCTTTATCGCTAAGTGATGTACAAAATGGTAAAATAGCAATAACAAAAGGACTCACGATTTAAGGCAAGCCCTTTATTTACGAGTAATAACGGGAAAGCGGAGCTTTTTGCCTCAGAAGTCGCTGTGGATTTGTATTACGATGTCGTACGCCCAAAAATAGAGTGGCCGACAAGTAATTTGTCAATCAAAACCCTCGCTTCCTACCTTGATTTCGAATGGTGAGATAAGGATCCTTACTGGAGCATCCTCGATAGAATGGTACCATCGATGGATCGAGATTGGCGATTCAGAGATTCGGCAACGTATTTTGGAATATAATGAGGATGATTGCAGAACTATGAGGATTTTGGTTGATGCTATGAGCAACATGATACATTAGGTTGGTCTTGATTCACTAAGGCGTTTGGGGAGATGCCACGTGGCAAGGAAAGGAGCAACATAAATCACAAGATGCGTGGAATTTGATTTTTCCGGCGAGACAAGGTATGACAAAATCGGTTGATACTGGACGACTGTTGAGCTATACTATAGGAAGCTGGTCGGAACTCATTTTAGTATCAATTTGATACTGCAAATGCCCACAACATGCAGTGCATGCATTGCATGCGACCGTTTTTGAAGATTGTAAGTTTCTGTGGCTCTGTAACTTACGAAATCGTAAGGATTTACAAAACCCATAAATTGGCCTCCGGAGCCAGAGGTTGTGCGTTCGAGTCGCACCGGGGGTAATAGGTAATCTTTTAACCGACAAGCATTTATGCATCACGACTTGGTGGAGAAAGCGTGGGAGGTTTACGAATAGCCCTACTTTTTTCGGCCTTCTTCATTTAACCCAGCTTCCATGGCTTTCTGTATTCGTAGTGCAGCAATTTATTAGCTTGTTTATTATTGATAATTCGTTCGTTCTTCGGGTCCCAATCGATTCGTGTTTTTGTAGCCAGGGCGATATTAGCCAAGAGTGCAAAGCTTGTTGAGCGGTGGCCTGTTTCCATATCACAATTGGTAGGCTGGCGAGTTTTGATACAATCAAGAAATTTACGAATATGCTGAGCGGTGAGGTCTTCATCTATTCTTTTAGCTGCCATGGATTTAATCTTGGGGTTGCTGTTTTGAAATTGTCCACCTTTTGAAGGTACAATTTTATATGCGGCGTCACTTGTTCCTGCGTAAAGATTTCCCAGTGTGCCTCGGAACTCGACCTCACCTTCTGTTAAGGCAGGGCCTCCGCTTGCTTCATATTGACCGAAAATGAGCAGTGTGCCTGATGCCAGCTCAAAAATCACTTCCATCGTATCGGGGATTGTCCGGTCATCATCGACCGCAAATCTTCCACCATGTGCGGATATTGAGACCGGTGCCTGCTCGGCCAAAGTCCAACGCATTGCATCACAATAGTGCACGCCCCAGTTAGCTATCTGTGAGGAATAATTCTGCCACCAGCGGAACTTGTAAAGAGCCATGTTGTTCTTATAAGGGCGTTTAGGCCGTGGACCAAGCCACATATCCCAATCCAGGCCGTTCGGTGGGGATGTATCGGAGAATCTGCCTATCCCGTTTGGATGCATATTGCTTATTCGATAGGCCCTTGCTATTGTTACCTTGCCGATTTTACCTGCTTGGATATGCTCGGCTATTTGCATGTAAGATTTGGATGAACGTCGTTGAAGACCTATCTGCGTTATCCGATTATATTGTTTTGCGGCCTCTACCATCTTTCGGCCTTCGTGTATGGTTATCGACAACGGCTTTTCTACATATACATCTTTGCCTGCTTGGCAGGCCATAATAGTTTGAATGGCGTGCCAATGGTCAGGTGTTGAGATGACTACTGCATCTATGTCTTTGCGGTCGAGCAGGCGACGAAAATCCTTATACCGTGCGACATTATTACTGCTTAAATTTTCTGTCATCTTTGGAATTCTGCTTCCTAAAGAATTAATGAGCTTTTTGTCAACTTTCGAATAATCTCTGGTTAGGTAAGGTTCATAGGCATCGCAAAGGGCGGTAATTTCAACATCATCCTGTTTAAGGAAACCTCTTAGGAGTTGTGTTCCACGATTACCAACGCCAATAAATCCCACGCGAATTCTTTCATTAGCACCACGTGCGGAGCGAATTAGAGGTGTTCCTATAGTATTTAGCCCCAAAGTTACTGATGCTGCCGCTACAGTCGAATTCTTTAAGAATCCGCGTCTTGTAGTTGTCTTGCCCATGATATTGCCCCTTCAATTGGTCTTGCGAAAAAGAATCTTGCTGTTTTTATTGTAAGGTTGTCTAAGAACTTCGAAAAGGTAAATTTTTGGTTCTTAGATGATAAAATTGGTGAATATTGAGTGCTTTTCGGGTATTTTGTTATTCTGATATATTTTAAGATTATATTTGTTTTTAACTATATCTATTAGAGGATTTAATTGAAGGCTTTAATTTACACTAAACCATACTGTTTTGAATATTCAGACTTTCCCGACCCCATGGTGGGTGATGATGAGGTTCTAATTCGTGTAAAGGCCTGCGGGATTTGCGGTTCTGATGTTCAGGGCTTCACGGGTAAAACCGGCAGAAGGATTCCTCCTTTAATTATGGGTCATGAGGCGGCCGGGATTATTGAAGAAATGGGTTGTAATGTTAAGGGTTTTGAAAAAGATGACAGGGTTTGCTTCGATTCAACTGTATATTGCATTAAATGTCAGGCGTGCAGGAAAGGATTATATAACCGCTGTGAAAGCCGACAGGTGTTAGGCGTTTCCACACCAGAATTTAAAAGGCATGGTGCATTCGCTGAATATGTTGCAGTGCCATATTGGATTGCATCAAAAATTCCGGACAATATGTCATTTGTTCATTCGGCTTTATTGGAGCCGGTATCAATAGGTTTGCATGCTGCGAATAGGACACCTATACTGCCTGATGATACTGTTGTAGTTATTGGGGCTGGGACAATCGGTCTTTTTATTTTGCAGGCTTGCAGGCTAAGGGGAGTGGCCAGGGTTGTCATTGCTGATATAAATGAGTTCCGGCTCGATGTGGCAAAGAAACTGGGAGCTGATATTATTATTAATCCTCTTAAATCCGACCTGAGAGAAGCTATTTTCAAGGCAACGGAAAACAAGGGGGTGGATGTTACTTTTGAGGCTGTCGGGTATGCACAAACTTTCCAGGATGCTGTTTCAGTAACAAAAACCGGAGGACATCTTGTTGCTGTTGGTAATCTGGAGAAGATCGCTGAATTCAATTTACAGGAATTAGTTGCACGGGAGCTTACTTTTACAGGTTCTTATGCAAGTTCGGGTGAATTTTGTGATTGTATCGATTTGGTAGCTTCCGGCGGGATTAATGTCGAGCCATTAATCAGCGATGTTTTACCACTGGAAGATGGGCCGGATGCCTTTGAGCGATTGCTTAAGGCCGAGGAGAATTTGCTAAAAATTGTGTTAGAACCATAAAAAGGAATTGAAGATGCAGGACCTTTTTAATCTTTCCGATAAAGTGGCAATTGTGACGGGAACCAGTCGTGGTCTGGGTCAGTATTTTGCACGGGCACTTGCTGAAGCCGGTGCTGATTTAGTTATTACCAGCAGGGACCTTTCGAGACTGACTGAATTCAAACAGGAGATAGAATCTTTAGGAAGAAGGGCATTCGCAGTGCAATTGGATGTGCTCTCGCAAAGTGATATTGAAAATATGGTTCAGATGACTATAAAAGAGTATGGTAAAATTGATATTCTGGTCAACAATGCCGGTCTCAACATTCGAAAACCAACCACCGAGGTTTCCCAGGAGGATTGGGATACTGTGTTAGATACAAATCTTAAGGGCAGCTTTTTTTGTGCTCAGGCGGTTGCTAAAGAGATGATAAAACGGAATTATGGCAGGATAATAAACATCGGTTCCTGCACATGTGTTTTCGGTATGGAAGGTATCGCTCCTTATACCGCGAGCCGAGGGGCTATTCTGTCGATGACCAGAAGCCTGGCGGTGGAGTGGGGTAGGTTTGGAGTTACGGTCAACGTGTTGGCTCCCGGTTGGTTTAAAACGGCCCAGAACGCGGTTCTATATGAGAATGAAGACTGGGTAAATTATATCATGGAGCGTATTCCTCTAAATCGTCCCGGCCAGCCGAATGACCTTGATGGAACGGTTGTCTTCCTGGCATCGGAAGCATCAGCGTATATCACAGGCCAGATAATTTTGGTTGATGGCGGATTTACTACGGGTGCAACAAAAGCAATTACCTGAACGTATTGAAAAAGGTTTTTGCAACATCATAAAGTCTTTATTAAGGTATTTTATCCTTCAAGCTGTCGTTGACATCAGTACTTGTAGGCCTTAAAATCTCTGAATTGTGATAAATACATAAGGAGATAAATATTATGGATTTGAGAGGTATCGTTCTTGCTGGCGGCACAGGCTCACGGCTTATGCCGTTGACTAAGGTTACAAATAAGCATCTTCTGCCTGTGGGACAAAAACCAATGATATATTACCCTATCGAGAAACTAATCTCGATAGGTATTGTTGAGATTCTGATTGTGACAGGTGTGGAGCACATGGGCGATGTTGTGAGTCTTCTGGGTTCAGGGAAAGACTTCGGCTGCCGATTTACATACAAAGTTCAGGACCAGGCAGGTGGAATTGCCCAGGCTTTGGCGTTAGCTGAAAATTTCGCTCAAGGTGAACCACTGGCAGTTATTCTTGGTGATAATATCTTTGAAGGTAATCTCAAGTTCTATGCTGAGAAATTCATTGCACAAAAAAACGGTGCAAGGATACTTTTAAAACA
>CAZJIR010000261.1:0-4813 GCA_964546095.1 uncultured Pirellulales bacterium | reverse complement strand
CAGATTGTCTCACCCGTATTCTTATCAAGGGCCACGAGTGATGCATCGGCCCCTCCAGGAGTGCAGATGACTTTCTGGTCATCAACAAGTACACATTCGGCAAAACCGAACCTCGCCTGCTCAGCTCCGAACCGTTCAAGCAAGTCAACCGATTTTAGTAATTGCCCTTTTGTAGGCTCAAACGTGTGTAGTTTTCCAAAGCTGGTCATAAGAAATACCTTGTCGCCATCAATAGTTGGTGTACCCCGGGTACCGGCAACCGCCGGCCCACGCCTGCCCATCTCTGGCCCATAAGGTACCTTCCATTTCGGTGAACCATCTATGCTGTAAGCAAATAGATACCCTTGTTGCGTATCGTCCATACCGGTAATATAAACAATCCCGTCACCAACCACGGCCGAGGAGTAACCTTTGCCGAGCTCTTCTACAAACCAGGCCGGCTTAGGTCCGCTATCAGGCCACTTCTTAAGCAATCCGGTTTCATCGAACTTACCATCGCCGTTTGGCCCTCGAAAGCGGGGGCTGTCCCCACCATAAACGCTCACCGTCAAAACGATAATCATAAGAAACATTAAGAAAGGTACAATTCTTTTCATGGTTCTACTCCTTAAATATGTTTCATTATATACTCGACATAATTCTAAACAAAACACTCCCGTGCTTTTAGTCCGTATATAATAACTAAACCCGACTGCATTTCAACTACCTGGAGTGTGAATCTCTGGAATCATATCTTTAAAAATGTGAATTTAATCCCTACATGCAATTTTACCTTGGTTTAATGACATGCCAACTTCCATCCTGTATTGAGATGAAGGGAGTATCAAAAACACAAGCGGTTTGAAGTAGGACAGCAACCAATAAAACCAACTCGTGCAGAGTTTAGATATCTATACCAAAAAAAGTATCAGCTTAAATGTCAGAAAAACTCGGTTTTTCAATTTAAACATCCTATATTTCGTATATAATACTCAGTTTGAGAGCCGATATAAATCTTAGGTAGTCGGTTATTTATATATTGAAAGCCTGAGTAAGGAAGGACAAGGCCGGTTTAAGCGAATTTGAAAAAATAGTTAGATGAGAAGAATTGTGCATTGTAACATCGCACTTACAAGCAGAGAAATCTTAATACCTATCGAACAATCAAGATAAGTGTCCTTATTACATCGTTCTCCTCCTGCTAATTTCGAGATATCGCAAGAAGCCTCCATAGAGCCCACCTCTACTCACGAAATGTATTTAAATATGGAAGCGATGTTATGAAGATACTTCTCGTTAATCCGGATATACCAGTCACTTTCTGGAGTTTTAAAAATGCCTTGAACTTCATCTCGAAAAAGGCCGCTTTGCCGCCTTTGGGATTATTGACAGTTGCTGCAATGCTGCCTCGAAATTGGGAAAAGAAGTTAGTTGATATGACAACAACGAAATTGCGGGACCGAGACATTCAGTGGGCTGATTATGTATTTATCACGGCTATGCTCATCCAGCAAAAATCTGTGGACCAAATAATTGAGAAATGCAAGAAAATTGGGACTAAAGTTGTAGTAGGTGGCCCTCTTTTTACCAGTCTTCCCGAAAAGTATGCGCATGCAGACCATCTGGTGTTGAAGGAAGCCGAATTGACTTTACCATCGTTCATAAGAGACCTTCAAAATGGTTGTCCCGGGAAATTCTATAACACGCACGAAAAAGCCGATTTGTGTCAGACTCCGATTCCCCTTTGGAACCTCATCAACATGAAAAAATATGCAACAATGTGCATCCAGTATTCACGGGGGTGCCCCTTTAATTGCGATTTCTGCGATGTTACACGACTTTTCGGACATAAAATCCGCACGAAAACCACAGATCAGGTATTGGATGAATTAGATAGTCTGTACTCGCTTGGCTGGCGAGGCGATGTATTTTTTGTAGATGATAACTTCATCGGAAACAAGACCAGTATAAAAACGGAATTACTTCCTGCAATCATAGGCTGGATGCAAAAGAGGCAATACCCGTTTTCGTTTAATACTCAGGCATCCGTTAATCTCTCAGACGACGAAGAACTAATGGAATTGATGGTTAAAGCCGGTTTCAACTGTGTATTCGTAGGGATTGAGACTTCCAATCAGGAAAGTCTCACTGAATGCAACAAAGTTCAGAACAAAGGTCGTGATTTAGTTGCCTGCGTCAAAAAGATACAGAGGGCCGGCATGCAGGTTCAGGGTGGATTTATTCTCGGTTTTGATAGCGATAAAACTTCAGTTTTCGATAGTCTGATTCAATTTATTCAAAAAAGTGGAGTAGTAACTGCTATGGTCGGACTGCTTAATGCTCCCAGGGGAACTAAACTCTATCGCAGACTTATGACTGAAAACAGGCTGTTGAAAGATGCTACAGGTGATAATACGGATTTCTCAATGAACTTTATTCCCAAGATGAAGATTGAGGAGCTTCTCAAAGGGTACAAAAAAGTCGTATCCACAATATACTCACCCAGGAACTATTATGAACGTATCCTGACATTTCTCAGAGACTATAAGCCTGGGAAAAATTACAAGGTTAAGTTTCGCTTTTGTGACATTAAGGCCCTCCTGAAATCTATATGGTGTCTTGGAATAATGAGTGAAGGCCGGCTTTACTATTGGAAACTTATTCTCTGGTCACTCAGAAGACCACGATATTTCCATTTGGCTGTTACACTCGCCATCTATGGATTCCATTTTCGTAAGATTTTTGAAGGATATAGTTATATATAAAGACAGACTGTCCTCCCTGATATCTACCTTAGATATCTGATCGCACTAACAAAGTGTTATTTTTTCTCCATTATTTTGCTAATGGTCAGAAGCGAATCTATTTTTGTTCCTCAAGGATACCCATTCCGCTGCGGTCCGGGTAGGGCGGCCGCTTGGCCGGCACATAGGGATTTCTTTCTATTTCTTCCAGCATATGTTGTATCGCTGCGTCAAGCTGTGGGTCACCACCATTTACCATTAACGCAGGGTCATCGATTACCTCAATATCCGGATCCACTCCGTGCCCTTCCATAGTAAGCGTGCCATCGGTTTCGTAAAAGGTGATGAACGGTACGGTTACTCGGGCACCATCAATCAAAGATGGATTTTTGGAAATGCCGATTACGCCGCCCCAGGTACGCATACCGATGAGTTTACCCAGCCCGGCCTTACGGAAGAGGTAGGGGAAAATATCTCCTCCCGAGCCTGCTTCCCCGTTGATTAACATACATTTAGGACCCTGATGGCTCAGGGTCGGAACACGCCAATCGTTTTCATAACGCTCGAATATATGCAGATAAATGGGGCGTTTCAGCAGCTCAACGAACCGGTCGGCAATATTACCGCCTCCGTTCCAACGCTCGTCGATGATTAATGCATCCTTGTTCATCTGACCGTAGAACTGTCGGAAAAGTTCACGCTGTCCCCGATTCCCTGTATCCGGTACGTGTATATAGCCAACCCGGCCGTCGGATTTCTTATCGACATACTGACGATTACTCTCTACCCAGTGCCGGTAACGAACATTACCTTCGGAGCCTAACAGCTTCACTACCACATCCGTTGCTTCCTCAGGATTCGGATTGGCACCAACAGTCAGTGTCACGGTCACGCCGGCAAGGCCCTCGAACGCCGCCCAGGGCGTCTTGGAAGTATCAACAGGAACTCCGTTTACTTTGAACAGGTACACGAATTGCTCGCGTTCTTTCTTATCCAAACTATGCAGAGCAGAGCGTGCATCGGTATCCCACGTTCCGCCTTCATAAACCTTTGTAATGCGATAGTATCCCTGGTCTAATTCAAAGTCTGCACCGAGATAACCTATCGACTGACGGGGACCGGAATCTACATCGCCTCCGCCGTAATAAGTATGACCTGCATTGACCTCGCTTATCATTTCTGCAATCACATAACCTACATCACGTCGGGACACACAGTCTTCTAACATAGCTTCATATTGCTTGCGTATCGCAGGCCAGTCAACCTTATGCATATGAGGGTCATAGAAATAGTCACGCATGAATCGCCACGCATCGGCAAAAATCTGCTTCCACTCCTCCCGGGGCTCAATCACAACTTTCATCGGCTTGGTTACTACAATGTTCTCAAGCTTCTGTTTGGGCTTTGCATCGATGATACCGGTTTTGCCCTCGCTACGAACGAGAAGCTTTTTACCGTCTGGTGTCATTTGCACGAAGTTCACCTTTTTAAGAATCGTTTTCTCCTCGCGCTTTTCATCATTGGGGTCGAAATACTGGAGCATGCTCTCCTCACCACGGCGCAGATAGATCAAATGATTCTTATCGTTGATTCCAAGATAATAAAACCGCCCGCGCTTGATGGGCACTCGATAAGCACGTAATTCCATATCTTCAAGCTCAATCTCGACCGGCTTGATTTTATCCTTATCTTTGTCTTTCTTATCATCTGACTTTTTGTCGTCTTTATCTACAGACTCATCAGACTCTTTCTTCTCACTTTCTTTCTCGGGCTCTTTACTATCCGGCTCATTAGGGTCTTTGCACTCGGACTCCTCGTCACCTTCATCATCTTCTTCATCTTTATCTTCGTCTTTCTTGTCTTCGTCCTCTTTCTCGTCCTTTTTCTCTTTCTCCAGCTCTTCTTCGTCGCTCTTGGCCTTGAAGGGATTTGAGACATCCTTTCGTAAAGGAACCGCATGCAACACTGCCGTATCATCATAAATAAAGGTCAGGCCCGCATCGGCATATTTAGGTCGTGAAATCTCTCGTTCACTGAAGAAGTATAAAAAGTCTCCTTTGCGGTCAAACGTAGGCAGATAATCGACGAAC
>CAZJIR010000260.1:0-4824 GCA_964546095.1 uncultured Pirellulales bacterium | reverse complement strand
TTGGGTTCTTTGGCCCTTATGATTTCAATATGCATCAGAACTTACGAAAAATACGGCACCTTTGACATCACTCAAATAAGGAGATTAAAAGGATGAGCATACCGCTGCCTTTTTTTATCGCTGTCCCTTTAGTCGTGGCATTTTTGCTTCCTGCTTTCGGGAAAAAAGGCAAAGCTGCTGCAACAGTCTTGGCCAATCTCGTAACCGTTTCGCTGCTCGTATTCGCGGTTGCTTCTATAGGTAAGACAGAGGTTTATGAAATAGGCAAATGGTCTGTCCCCCTCGGGATTAATCTTGTCCTTGATGGCTTAAGCTCACTTCTTCTTTTGGCTATTAGTGTCGTTAGTGCCGCCGCAATGCTCTTTAGCGTTAGGTATATGGAGCAATACACCGCTAAGACAAAATACCTTAGCCTGTTTCTGCTTATGGTTGCGGGCATGAATGGTGTGGTGTTATCTGGAGATATTTTCAATCTGTTTGTATTTCTGGAAGTTGCTTCACTTGCATCCTATGCACTCGTCGGTTTTGGGTGTGACCACGAAGAGCTTGAAGCATCCTTTAAATATATGGTTTTGGGCAGCATCGGTTCGATATTTGTCCTTTTTGCGGTTACTCTTGTTTACGGTAACACAAGTACACTTAATATGGCTTACATTTCAAAGGCTATCCAGAGTTCGGGCTTAAATGCCGGCCTTACTTTTGCTTTGGCTTTATTTATTGTCGGCTTCGGCTTAAAAGCCGCCCTTGTACCGTTCCATGCATGGCTGCCTGATGCTCACCCATCTGCTCCTGCTCCGATTTCTGCAATGCTGTCCGGTATTCTCATAAAAACACTTGGTGTTTACGCTCTTGCTCGTATAGTTTTCAATGTTTTCGGCGTTTCAGTCACTATTGGTTGGCTATTAGTCGTACTCGGCCTTTTAAGTATGGTTGCAGGGGCTTTTCTGGCGATAGGACAATGGGATATAAAGCGGCTCATGGCCTATTCGAGTATTAGCCAGATTGGTTATGTAGTCCTCGGTATCGGTCTTGGCGCAACTTTAATTGCACGAGGAGCTAATATGGCATGGGCTTCATTGGCTATTCTCGGAGGTGTCTTTCACCTTGTAAACCATGCAGTTTATAAGTCTTTGTTATTCTTAACCAGCGGCTCGGTGGAAATGTCAACCGGCACAAGACAGCTAAAACAAATGGGTGGTCTTGCAGAGAAATTACCCATTACGCGTGCAACCTGCGCTGTGGCATCAGCCTCTATCGTGGGCATACCGCCTTTTAGTGGGTTCTGGAGTAAATTGATTCTTGTAATTGCAGCGGTTCAGGCACAATTTTATTGGATAGCGGCAATTATTGTTTTTGTAAGTTTATGTACTTTAATTATGTATCTGAAGGTTCAAAGATATGCTTTCCTTGGCGAGTTGCCGGAAAATCTCCGGCAGGTAAAAGAAAATAAAGGTTCTATGCTTGTTGCTATGATATTTTTAGCCTGTTTATGTGTGCTTATGGGATTGCTCGTGCTGCTGCCCGGCTTAAGGCAGACTATTCTTGACCCTGCTGTGAAGGTATTGACTGACGGGCTCAATTACTCCGCTGGTGTAATAGGAATGCGATAAGAAGGAATTTATTATATGAGACGTGTAATTTATTTCATTTTAGCGTTTGTTATGTGGATATTGCTTACATGGCCTTTTGGTGGTGGTAAAATCGATATACAAGTTGTGCTCGCAGGCCTGATAGCTTCTGCCATCGTTGCTGTTCTGTTCCATGAAATACTGCCGAAAGAACATCACGTATTTATTTCGCCGGTACGTATCTTTTGGTTCTTAATTTATATACCGGTATTTTTTTATTATGTGATGATAGCTAATTTGGATGTTGTTTATCGTGCCCTTCATCCTAAGATGCCGATAAAACCTGGAATCGTTAAAATAAAAACAAATCTAAAAACAGATTCCGGAATCACCGCATTAGCTAATTCCATTACTCTGACGCCGGGTACTTTAACTGTGGATTTGACGGATGATGGCTTTTTGTATATCCACTGGATTAATGTCAAATCCGACGATGTAGAGCAAGCGTCCAGATTAATTGCTCGAAGATTTGAGTGGTTTTTAAAGAAGATTTTCGAATAGAAAGAGGTAGCTATGATACAGTTATTTTACATTGGTTTATGTATATGCTGTTTCTTGTGCTTATATAGAATAGGTCGCGGCCCAAGTGCTCCGGATAGAACAGTGGCTATTGATATTTTGGGTATCGTCGTAGTGGGTTTCTGTGCCATTCTTGGACTGGCTACCAAAAAGGATTTTTATCTTAATGTCGCTCTCGCATGGGCACTACTTAGCTTTATCGGGACCATAGCGTTGGCAAAGTTTTTGGAGGGCAGAAGTTTCGATGACTGATATCATTGGATACATACTAATTATAATTGGAATTTTGTTTGATATATTTGGTTGTATTGGTCTGGTTCGCTTTCCTGATGTTTACAACCGTCTGCAGGCCTCAACAAAATGCGTAACACTCGGTACCATTTTGCTTTTAGTTGGTGTTGCCTTCGCCAGCGGCTCTGGGGCTATAGGTGCCAAAGCAATAATCTGCGCTGTGTTTATATTGATAACTTCACCTACAGCAGCACACGCAATCGCCAAGGGTTCGTATGCTTCCGGTGTGGATTTATGGGAAAACAGCGTCGTTGACAAATATGCAGAGGAAATCAATAGCCAATAAAATATCTACGTACTTTATTAATAATAAATAGCCGGTTATTAATAACCAGGGAGTTGAAAATTGCGTTTACCAAAATTAAGAGAATTAAAAGAAGCTGTTACGGCGGTTTTTTCACCGCGTTTCACAACTCGGTTTCCTGCCAAGCCTTGTAAAGTTCCGGAAAGGTACAGAGGTAAAGTAGAGTTCAATCTTGATACGTGCATTGGTTGCGGGGCATGTGTGAATGTTTGCCCTACTCCAGAATGCTTGAGTCAGGTGGACGACCTTGAAGCTGATCCTCCGGTAAGACGAATCACGCATCGATATGATACCTGCATCTTTTGCGGGAATTGCGAAGCAAACTGTACGACGGAAACAGGTATAAAGCTCTCAAATGAATGGGATTTGGCCACTCTGAACAGGGAAGATACAATCGAGACTCATGAATTTGAGCTTCAAATGTGTGAAAAATGCGGTGCATTAATAGGCACTAAAAAGCATCTTGTCTGGCTTTACGAAAAACTCGGACCATTAGCCTATACAAATCCTTCCTTATTGATTGCCAAGAGTGGCGAATTGCTTACAAAGCCGCAGGATGTTCAGATACAGACACAGGATGAAAAAGAAGTTCGCATGAGTGATTTTATGCGAATTTTATGCCCTAAGTGCAAGGCGGAAGTAAACATCCATCTTTAGAATTCTGTATTGCGTTCCAGCCATTGTGATTTGTTGCGCCACACGTGACATGTACCCTTAACCTTTAGAAAAAGTGCATAACAAGAATGCTATGGCAACTAACAAACAACTCATCAGGCGATTGAGTAAGCTGCGCGATTCAACAACGTTAGTTATTGGTATCGGAAATATATTAAAGGGCGACGATGCAGCTGGGCCGCTTGTCGTCGAACAGCTACAGTCAATGGCGGTTTCTGCTGAGTTGATTGATGCCGGCACAGTGCCGGAGAATTACATCCAGACGATTATTAAAAAAGCCCCGCAGAATCTGATTATAATTGATGTTATAGATTTTGAAGCTCCACCTGGAACAATAAAAGTATTCGATCCTGAGCAGTTAAACTCTCATGTTATCTCTACTCATGTACTTTCACCTCGTTTATTTATCGATATGGTTCGTCGTGATATTTCGCTTGATGTTTACTTTGTAGGAATTCAACCTGCCCAAACACAGCTTGGCCGGCCCATATCTCCACAGGTGAGCCAGACAGTCCAAAAGCTTGCACAAGTTCTTGCAGAAGCTTTCCCGCTCAGAAAATGAGTTATATGGTCAGTTCTGTCTGAAACGGAGAAATAAAGATTTACGTGAGCACACGAATAGCTTTGTTTACAGCGGCGCTGGAATCAAAAGCTATATGAAATATTGCACGGTTGCTGATAGTAGAGCCGGAAATACCCCGAAGATTAAGACCTGCCTCGGCTAGTCGCATAGTTACTTCTGCACTATAACCGGGCTTATTGCCTGTAGCTATACGAACTGCAAATAGCGACTTGCTTTTCTCGAAACCGGCTTTTCTGGCGGCTTCTATTTGTTTGGGGCCTTTGATAGGTGTAACAAATACAACTCCTGTTCCGGGCTTATCAGGTGCTCGGCGGGCGCTTATAAATTCAAGGTCAACATCTGCTTGAGCGAGAGCATCGAGTTTCTCGGCTAATCCGCCGGGACGGTCCTCCATACTGGCGGCCCATATATCAACACGACTAACATCAACTCTCATTTTATCATTCTCCAAAAAAGGCGTTAATATTTCACAAAAAATCAATCTCACCAAAAAGTAAGTTTGACCGTTTCAACGGACTTTGTCAATACCTTATGCAACTAAATTTGGGAGATGTTGTAATTGTAGGGTGGCAGCTTTCGTCCTTCGCAGCAGCTCTGCTACGGAGAATGGATGCCCCACCATTTTCCTGAAGCAATCTGCCTTAAGAGCCTATCCGAATAACCGCCTCGTTATGAGGTCGAGCGAAAAGTTCCACCGTTAGGTGTCCTCCGTAAGGAGTCCTTAGGACTGCGGAGAGGCCAAGGCGGCAATCCAAATTGTTAGCCCCCGGCAGTCAACGTTTTGCATCTAAGCGGTTTTGGCGACATGGCGATCTAACCTCCAA
>CAZJIR010000259.1:0-4857 GCA_964546095.1 uncultured Pirellulales bacterium | reverse complement strand
CCGGTTTTACGGCCGAGACGACCACACGCCAGGCAGCCTTGGATTTTGGCGCAAGACTACTTAGCGGTAAAAACTTCACGACTCGTCCATCTAACGAGCTGGCGGTTGCGCCCGCTGACGAAACGTATTGGACGTTATCTTCCAAAATACAGGTAACATTGATGTTTGTTGCAGCGGCGGAGCCCTGGTTCGTGATACTAATCACATATGTCGTGCGGTCACCGATTCTGACCGGGTCGTCGATATCAATTACTTCCATTAATACAGCAGAAATGCCGGTGACAAGTGTATTTACTGAAGCAGTTACAGAATCCGAGCAATATGCAGTTGCAGTTGCGCTGTTCATTAGCGTGCCTGCTTGTTCAGGCGTGTATGATACATGTACCTTTTTGGAAGCGCCTGGTGCAAGAGTCCCGAGTTCCCACATTAGCTTTGAACCGGAGAACTTGGCACCTTCACTTGCCTCTATCGAAGTAGCACCTTCCGGAAGTTTGTTTTCTATGACGGTATTTTTGGCCGGGACATCTGATGTGTTGGTAATGGTTATTTCATATTTTAACGGCCTACCGATGTAATGTTTTTCTGGGCCGTCATTCACAATTGTCAGTTCAGGTAGACCAATGATCGTTGTGGTCTCTGATGATTCGGCACTTATGCCGGTACTTGAACTGGCAACAGCTTTGCTGACATACGTGCCGACTCTGGCTGCCCGTAGTGTGGCAGTTACCTGACGTGACTGTCCTTCGGGTAGCGTACCTATATTAAACGTTAATTCACTCTTACCGTCAGCTGTTCTCAGCCATGTTGGAAGTTTGTCCACGACCTTGACATTTTGTGCCGAGCCCGTTCCTGTATTAGTTATAACATATACAACTGGAATAGGTTCGCATAATAAGGCTTCAGCCGGTGCTGTCCTTGTCAATTCCAACCTGGGCTGTACAATTCTTATGGAGGCACAGGCGGGAATGACAGGGGTGACAACGGTTGTACAGTTTTCGAGGGAATCAGAGTGGGTGGGTGTACCTGAAACAGTGATTCGCTTGATTGATTTTGGTCCCAGTGAGCTTATTTCCCATATAAGTTTGTTCAGGTCTTCTTTCGGTGCAGGATTGGAGCTTGAATATTGGAAATTATCTGAAAGTTCTTCGGTTACCACAATATCTGTCAGCATTGTGTCGGTTAGATTTGTGATCGTTATGGAATAGTCAAACGCTTTTTCTAACTCGACTTCCTTTGGCATAGTCTTGTCCAACCGAACAATGCCGCACTCCGGCCAGGGATAGGTTCTTGACACTACATTCGAGCCCGTCTGACCGAAAGTAACAACCTTTGGCTCGGTATAAAAAGTAACAGTACCTCCCGTGGGAGTCAGTGCTGTTGTAGATGGAGTAGCCATTGTTTCCTGGGTTTGGCTCCAAAAGAAATTTTCAGGTAGTTGGGGATTTTGGTCTGCTGGCTCAAATCCCAGAAATCTGTCGAATTTCTGACAGCCGGAGCAGCTAAGAAAAACCAAAGCCAAAAAAACAAGCGAGATATTTAGAGATTTTTTCATCGTATATACCCTTTCGCACCTTCAGGCAGCACAACGAGAAGAGGAGTGTCCAAAAGACCTTTCGACTCTCTTTTTTGCTGTCCTAAATTTAATGCAGTCTCCTTCCTGTTGATTTCAGATGTTATATCGGTACAAGTTTTTCTTAAGTTAACCCAAAAAAAGACGATAGCTTATCACTAATGTGATAGTCTTGGCTTATAGCAACCGATAACGCCCGAAATTTTTTCCTCCTGTGAATATCTATAGCTTTCCTAATCTCAGGTCAATGCCACGGAAAGACCTATAAAAAGCCTATTAAATGAATTTATACCCTTCTCCTTTTAGGGTTTGTCATGCCGCTAAATATTAACACAATTATACTTTTTTCAAAACCGCAAATCAAGGGAAAAATACCGGTTCCCGGAGCGTATCTCAGCATTTCGAAAATAACACTTCAACACAATACAGCGATAAAAAATACCGGTTAAAACCTCAAAATCCTTATAGTAGGCGGCTATATTTGCCGGCGAGTTATGGATTATGGCAAAAAACTTATTACTGAGGCACGATTATCGCCCCTTAATTATCGGTTTAGTCCCTCTTTTTTTGACTATTCAGGATAGTTTCTGATTATGTGAACTACGGGATTATTTGCAGGGTGGGATTGAGATTTCGCTAAGCGCTTTTTCGGTTAAGCCTTTCAAGCGAACATCATCTCCGAAACGTTCAATCTCAACGTAATGCAAACCAATGACTTGTGCTAATTCAGCCATAGGCCCGCTTATATCAACGCTGCCCTGTGCTGCTAATATTTTTGGTGCTGTATAGACGATAATTTCATCGGCAAGCCCCTCTTTTAGGAACGAGCTCAATACCTTTGGCCCGCCTTCGACGAGTAAATGAGCAATGCCGCGTTTACTCAATTCGTCGAGTAGAAAATACAGGTTGGAACGGTCTTCCGTATCCGGGTAAGAAAGAACTTCTGTTCCTTTTTTAGTGAATTTTCCTGCAATTTCCGGATTAGTTTGGATTGCATTTTCACTTGTATAGACCAGTAGCGGGTTTTTTCGGGCAGTCTTAATCAATTTGCAATCCAGGGGAATTCTGAGGCTGTTGTCTAAAACTATTCTTGTAATCTTTTTGCCTTTGCTCGGGCGGGCGGTCAATAAAGGGTTGTCGGCGAGCACCGTATTTATGCCAACTAATATCGCCTGAGTTCGCCTGCGTAATTTGTGCACATCTTTTCTGCTTTGTTCCGAGGAAATCCATCGTTGCTCGTCTTTTTGTTGTGCCCATGCTAATTTACCGTCAATGCTTTGTGCCCATTTTAGTGTTACCCAGCATCTGCCCATAGAAGCAAATTTGATAAAAGGAGCGTTAAGTAATCTTGCTTCGGTCTCACAGATACCGGTTTGCACTTCAATTCCTGCGTTGCGTAATTTTTCGATGCCTTTGCCTCTTGCGTGTTCCGATGGGTCAATCGTTGCTACAAAAATCTTTGATAAGCCAGCCGCAATGATAGCTTCTGTGCACGGGCCTGTCTTACCCTGATGAGAGCATGGCTCAAGCGTAACGTACATTGCAGCACCGCCGGGACTGACTCCTAAGCTCTTGCAATCTTCCAGAGCGTTTATTTCCGCGTGGGGACCGCCGAACTTTTTATGCCAGCCTCTGCCGATAATCTGATTGGCTTTTACGATAACCGCCCCGACCGCAGGATTCGGCTCAACCGAGCCGATACCCCGCCGGGCTAGTTTCAAAGCCGTCTGCATGTATTTCGTATCTTGAGTAGCCATAACACTGACTCACGTGGACTCTACTATTGCCAAAAATTGTTTTTCGTTTATCACTTTAACTCCGAGTTTCTTTGCTTTATCAAGTTTGCTTCCCGGATTTTCACCTGCCAAAACGAAGTCGGTTTTCTTACTTACACTGCCTGATGTTTTTGCTCCCGCCTGTCTTATTGCCTGCTCTATTCCCTGACGCGTAAAATTCTTCAAAGTACCTGTAACTACGATTGTTTTGCCTGTTAATTTTTTCGTTTGTTGTCTCTCTGGTTGCTGAGGTTTTACTCCCGCCTGCAATAACTTGTTGATTACTTCCAGATTCTTTGTGTTGTGAAAATATCCACATATACTTTCTGCCATTGTTGGCCCGATTTGGTCTATCTCAGCGAGTTCCTCCTTAGAAGCTTCCATGAGAGCATCGAGACTGCCGAAGTATTGGGCCAAGATTTGCGCCGATTGACTTCCAATATGCCGAATGCCCAAAGCCGTAATAAATCGCCATAATGGTCTCGTCTTACTTGCCTCTATTGCTTCTATCACATTGCCTGCGCTTTTTTCAGCCATTCTTTCCAGCTCAATCAAATCCGACTTTTGTAGTTTGTAGAGGTCTGCGAAATTCTTTACAAGGCCGACTTCGACCAATTGCTCAATCAAAGCCGTCCCGAGATTTTCGATATCCATCTGTCCCCGACCTGCGAAATATTTCAGGCGTTCTTTGAGTTGTCCAACACAATCAGGATTTATACACCGGATATAAACACCATCTGTGTCCTTGACTACGGCTGAATCGCAAATCGGGCACTTTTGAGGAATTTGAAAGGGCTTTGTACCGGCTGGCCTTAATTGTTCCTTTACCTCAATTACTTGTGGTATTATCTCGCCTGCTTTTTCAATCATTACAGTGTCACCACAACGAGCGCCCAGCCGATTCAGTTCATCGAAATTATGCAGGCTTGCCCGCTTAACTGTTGTTCCCGCTAACAGCACTGGCTTAAGATTTGCGACCGGCGTTAAAATGCCGCTTTTGCCGACCTGAACATCGATAGATTCTACGATAGTTTCCGCCTGTTCGGCTGCAAATTTGTATGAAATGCACCATCGAGGCGCTCTGCCTGTTGCACCTAATACATCTCGCTGGTCGAATCGATTAACCTTTATTACCATCCCGTCAATCTGATAATCCAATTCTGACCTTTTCTCATTCCAGCTCAGGCAAATGTCGATTACCTCGTTGATGTCTTTAGCTTTTTTGATATTTGGATTTACGGGTAAGCCGAGTTTTTTGAATCTCGTTAGAGTTTGATAGTGGTTTTCAGCCAACGGCTCGGAAACCTGGCCTGTCGCATATGCGAAGAAAGAAAGGTTCCTCGCAGCAGTTATTCTTGCATCTAATAGCTTTAAGGAGCCAGCCGCTGCATTTCGCGGATTAGCAAAGGCTGTCTCGCTGGCTTCTGTGCGAAGTTTATTCAATTCGACAAAAGCACTTGAAGGCATATAGACTTCACCACGAACTTCAAGTACGGCAGGAATTTTATCACC
>CAZJIR010000258.1:0-4860 GCA_964546095.1 uncultured Pirellulales bacterium | reverse complement strand
GTGCTATCTCTATATTCAAATTATACGGACGCTCTCTTTCCGGCAGGCAGGTGGTTGGTAAAAGCACCTTGCCAAAACCATCAATTGGCCACAGTAAAGCAAGTCCTGCTGTTTCCAGATTCGGCCTCTTACACTCAATAAAACCGTCTTTGAAAGTTATCTTAGCTCGACGTATACCAATTCCATCGCCACCGAAAAGATAAGCACCGCACAACGTGAACTTGTTAACAAGCTTACTATCCTTAAAAACCTGGAATTTCACTGTTTGCCTCAGCTAAAATTTTGACCTCGTACATCGTACGCAACACCTTTTATACAACACAACATATATGACACGAATTATAACAATCGAGTCCTTAAATGCAATTCAAACTTTATCTTTATGTTGATTTTGAGTATCCTTCAAGCGTTTATAATATAATCTTCGCAAAACTTCAGTCAAACATCACTAATGTTTAATGAAGCCTTATAAAAATCAAACTTATACTTATTTCTACTGAATTTATCATCACTATAGGATAAAATCTCACCCATACATTTTAATTGGTTGTTTGTTTTACCTTTTTACGGCCTATCACAGCTTTAAGGAAAGGACCTAAAATGCTAAGCAAGAAGAATTTGATATCCCGGCGCTCATTTATTAAAAATTCATTGGTTGGTGCCTCCACCCTAGTCTATACATCAGCGACTAAACTGCCGGCTGCACAGACAAAACTTCCACCATTACGGATGGGAGGGCCTATCTTTGAAAAATTTGAAAGCCCGGATGATTGGGTAAATGCCGTCAAAAACCTTGGCTATAATGCCGCTTACTGCCCGGTGGACGGCGAAGAAAAAGACGATGTTGTGAATGCCTATGCCCTTGCAGCAAAAAAAGCTGATATAATCATCGCTGAAGTCGGAGCATGGAGCAATCCAATCAGCCCTGACGAAAAAACACGCAAAGCAGCCCTGGAAAAATGCCGCAGTCAATTAGCTTTAGCTGACCGAATCGGGGCCAATTGTTGCGTAAATATTACCGGTTCGCGAGGTGAACTTTGGGCTGGTCCATCTCCGGAAAACCTTACCAAAGAAACGTTTGATATGATTGTCGAAACAACACGTGCCATAATCGATGATGTCAGACCAACCCGGACCTTCTTTACATTGGAAACCATGCCATGGGCCTATCCGGACTCCCCTGATTCCTATTTAAGCTTATTAAAAGCCATTGACCGCAAGCGCTTCGCCGTTCACCTCGACCCGGTCAACCTAATTTGCAGCCCTCAGAGATATTTTAAGAACGGACAACTTATTCGCGAATGTTTTCAAAAACTCGGCCCCTACATTAAAAGCTGTCATGCTAAAGACATTCTTCTGAGCACAAAACCCATGACCCATCTCGATGAAATTCGCCCGGGATTGGGAGCACTGGACTATGCTACGTTTTTAAGAGAATTGAGCAAATTCCCGGATACTCCGCTAATGCTGGAGCACTTATCAAACGCAGAAGAATATCGCCTGGCTGCTACACACATTCGCTCTGTTGCAAAAACAATCGGACTGTCCCTGGGTTGAAACCTGCTGCATTTTTCACATTACAGCGGCTTAGATTAATACTATCATGTATATAAAAAGAAACTATTTGAGATTGAATTGCTTAAATTCAATTGACTGAGCACACCGATAAAATCACCTGGATGGTTAATTTAAAACTATCTCGCTTTGACCACACACGCGATAGTGTTTCATTTGAATCTCGTAAAGGAGATTGTTCTTCTCAACAAGTTCGGCTATCAAACCGATTTGGTTGAGTAACATTTCAATTAATTCGATATTTACCAGGGCTGATTCAGGGCTGTATTGCGACAGAGCAATAATTACATATCCACAATTGCACCGCTCGGTCACCAATTGCGCAGCAATAACACTGCACTCATCTGTTCCGGCTAAAACCGGCTCAGCACCATCATCAATTTTAGCGCAAAGCGCCTTCAAAAACGACTCGCTGAGATTCAGCTTGGCAAATTCTTCCGGGTCACTAGACCAATGATTACCGTCTTTGTCTATAACTACAACTATAGGTCCTCGCTCTGGTATAACTTCAAAAATCTGCCGTGCAATCTGCTCAGTTAATACCAAACCAGTAGAACACAGCGACTTATGCATATCCATTTGACGGTTCCTTACTTCGCTTTTGAACATTAACAAAACAAACTTCGGTATAATCATAAGTCAACTTTCCTTGCTAAAATATTTTGGTTTATTCCCGCCCAGGTAGCACCCTGTATCAACCGGACATTTCTGTATCCCAACAATGTGGGTTTTTAGCCTCGTAACGAAGTTTATTAATAAATCGAGATGTTTTTCAAACTTCTGAATATGTCGAAAAAACAATAATAAACGCCCGAAAACGAAGTTTTGCGCTAAACACACAACTGAGAAAGTTAGTACAGGATTGAGTTCGAATATGAGTTTATAGGACCTGGTTACAACGAAGCCCGAACACGAATATAGATGCAAACTTAATAGCTAAGCATTGATTTCAATCTGGTCATAGGAAACATTTTCCCAGGACAATCCGTTACTCTCGCTCCCGGAGTACTTTTATGGCCATAAATCCGATTCTTCGAAATTCCATACCGCTTTTGCAAAAAGCTAACCAATTTCAAAAGGGACTGCATCTGTCGTTTTGTTGGTACTGTGTGACTGAAATCACCAACAAGGCAAATCCCTACCGCATATTCATTAGCCCAATTATTGGGAGTCCCCCCGCAGTGAGCACCGGCGATTTGCCCTCGCCAACGAAACGTTACTTCAATCTGGCCATCACCGCTGTCAATTCCGTTACCTATAACAAAATCATAACCAACACCTTCCCAGTGTCTCTCTTCCTTATGCATCTTGTCAAATATAGCCGCATTCCCACTCGTCGTCGCAGAGTGATGAATTACTATAGCCGTCCACTTGTGTTCCAACTGTGAAGGTGGCAACCAAGCTCTTGGTATTTGTTTATAAGCAATTTCCCTATGTTCCGGTATTACGGTTCTTGGAGGAACAAGTTTAGACTCTGAGCCTGAGTGATACACAATCTCCGGCACCGGCTCATCATTGTACACACAACCGCTCAAAACAAACACACAACCGAAAAAAATTAAAACCCTGCTAAACATCTTTCTTTCAATTTCGCACCAAAACACCATACTTCTTCATACCTGCTTTCAGTCCCGTTTTTTTGTCAGACGAGGCTTTTCCTTATATCTGACCATATACATACTATTGCCTTTTTCGTTGTATTTAACTATATCCATATATGAGCGCATCAGCAGCAATCCCCTGCCTCCTGGTTTGAAAAGACTCTCCCCAAATCTTGGATCTACTACTGCTGCCGGCTCAAACCCTTCACCTTCGTCCGTAACAGAAATCTCGATTTTACCCAAAGCGACGGAATAGTCAATTGTAACCTCTTTGGTAGGATCCATTTTATTACCATGCTTTATGGCATTGAGAAAGGCTTCCTCCAGAGCCAAATGAACGGCAAAAATATCATCTTTATCGAAACCTTCGGATTCAAGCTTAGAAAGAATCTGCCCGCATACCTTGGTAATGGCAAACGGTTTGCTCTTGACAACTATTGTGCTGTTAATTGATGCTTCTGATACCATAAGCGAAACAAAAATATTCGCCTAATTTGCCTTAGACATTTCCTCAACTGCACTTTCAATATCTTTACAAATATCAAAAGTTTTAGTGAGCCGTGTAATTTTGAAAATCTCGTATATCTTCGGATTTATATTACAAAGTTTCAACTGACCATCGTGCTCGTAAATTCTTTTACTGAGCCTTATTAAAAGCCCCAAGACCGCAGACGATAAAAACCGGACATGACCGAAATCTAAAATTAGATTTATCCGTTCCGTTTGCTCAATAACTGACGCAATCGAATCCTGAAGTGCTTTAATTTCCATTTCTTCGAGGATTTTCTCATCGGTAAAACGTACTATTGTTGCAATGCCAGAATACTCAATGTTAATTCTTGGCTTAATATCAGCCATAGCAAACTCCAAAACAAAATCTTAAAAACTTATTGGGATATTATGTCAGAGCTTTTCATATGTCAAGTCTTTTGCATTACTAAAAAACGAGTTTTTAGCTATTTGTTAATTAAATCCCTGCAATTGCAACTATTTTCCAAAATTTACAAATTTTCCTATTGCCGACAAAAAGACCTTGCAATTCGGAATACAAATACATAATAATCCTGTTATGCTCGTGTACATCTTCAATCCAAATATATCCTATTTAACCTTGTGTTATTAAACAAGGATAAAAAGAAAAATATAAGAGAACAAAAACGCTTTAAGCCTGTACATTTATGATTTAGGTGTCTAAGAGATGAATATTAGTGAATTCCAACAGATAATCTCCAAAAAATACAAAAAGCGGGACCAAGAAAGAGGCATCCCCGCCACGTTTATGTGGTTTATAGAAGAAGTCGGAGAACTTGCCACTGCCCTTGCTTCGGAGGACCAAAAAAATAAGGAGGAGGAATTCGCCGATGTCTTCGCCTGGCTTTGCACACTCGCAAATATTAGCGATGTAGACCTGGAAAAGTCTTGTACTAAATACACAAACAACAACATTAAAGGCTTCAAGCCTAAATGATAAATGATGATAGATTTGATTACATTTTGATAAGTTTTAAACTTAAAGCAAAACTCAAACATTCCAAATCTCATCTTATTTTCGCTGCAGTTCATCGCCGATTTCATCTGGACGCTGGATTCCCGTATCACTGCCGGTTGCTGCCAAAGCTCGATAAAAACTCCAGCCCAAGCCGCCTATGATGATTAGGAACACAACCGCAAGAATGACATATGA
>CAZJIR010000257.1:0-4882 GCA_964546095.1 uncultured Pirellulales bacterium | reverse complement strand
TTCCATTATAAGTCCCGGCTAAATGGTGCCAGATACCATTAAACGACTCATCCACAGGAAACGTAGTCGTACGCCAGCCGCCATCATAAACGAAATACTCTATGCTGTTTTCAGAGTAATGCTTTATCACATAACTGTGGTCACCTTTCGATATATAAGGATTATGTTCGCTATTACCGGCATCATTGGTATTCACCCATACTGAAAGTGTAAGCTCATCGGTAATATCGAAGATTGCATTATTCCCGCAATCAACGTAATCACTGGTTCCATCAAGTTGCAAAGCGCCTCCAATGCTTCCATCCACCCACTCCGGGTTACCCTCCAGCGTACCATAGTTTTCGAAACCGCTCAAATCATAGGCATAGTTACCGGAACCCTCATCAAGTCTCCACCAGCCGACTAAGTTCGGATCCTGAGCGTTTGCTGAGTTCATCAGAAACAAACTAAGCACAGTAGTAAGACAACTCAAACAAATCAATTTCTTACACATAACAGTCCTCCTCTAAGAGTCAAAACAAAACCACCGAAAATGATTTTAGTACTAATTAATTCCTAAATTCTAAATTTGCCAAAGGATAAGTTTATTGATATTTAAAACAACATCCCACTTTTACAAGCCTAATTAGATTTACTATTCATTAAGATGTGAATATAGCCACAAAGCACAAAGATACCGCCCAAACTTCATGCTTCGAATGAAACATTATTATTACTCCTCCTCTGCTTGAAAAACCTGAAGATCCCATTTGTCAAAAACTAAAAAACCTGATTCTCATATATATTCATACCAAATTAAATACCTCCTCGTCAAGAAAAACTTTCTGGATTTGAACAGACTACGCAATCTAAAATCCGGTCTTGGTAACCTTATGCGGCTAAAAACGAACATCTATAAAGAAATATTGTAGTTAAAACGATATATTCACTCAAAAAATCATTTTGTATGTTTAAGGATAAACTCAGACGAAAGACGCTTGCCGTTCGGGCAAAGAGATGTCACCTGTAATATATAGCTTTGTCCCTCGGCCGGCTCGAATGGTAAATCGATTTCATAAGCCCTCAAAAAATCCCGCCAGTACTCATTATTTTTATCCGGGTCAGTTAAATCAATATCCGGCCAAATAATAACTCTCCTCCCCTTGGGCTCAGCCGAGCGCTGCACTCTCTCATATAATTCAAAACGGAACACGCATGGCGATTTTATCTGAGAGCCAAAGGAATCCAGTAAGCTGACATAAAGACTTACATTATTCTGATTGATATCATCACCACCTATAAATTCTGTCAAAGGCATAATATCGATTTTTGCCGGGGCATAACGACTATAAACAGAAAGCATGTCAACATCATTGACATCAGTTGAAGAGTTATCATGTAATAGCGGTAATTGACAACCAGCACCCATTAAAAGAAACGCAAAGAAAAAAATCCGCAATACTATAAAAATTACTCTCATAAACTATAAATCCTCATCGAGCATATGTCCGAAGCGGTGCTTTTTTGTTCTTAAATAATCAATATTATGTTCGCTCGGCTTAGCTATCAGTGGTATCTGCCCAACAACTTTTATACCATAAACCTCAAGACGACTAATCTTCTTGGGATTGTTTGTCAGGATACGTATTTTCTTCAGACCCAAATCACGACAAATCTGAGCACCAATTCCATAATCACGTTTGTCAGCCATAAAGCCCAACTTCAAATTGGCTTCAACAGTATCAAGACCCTGCTCCTGAAGTTTATACGCACGGAGCTTGTTTGTCAGGCCGATACCTCTGCCTTCCTGCCGCAAATAAATCAAAGCACCTTTACCAGTTTCTTCTATCATTTTCATCGCGGTTATCAATTGATAACCACACTCACATCTTTGTGAGTGGAATAAATCGCCAGTCATACATTCCGAATGCACCCTGACCAATACCGGCTCTTCATGCTCGATGGGTTTACCGTTGTCATCAAGCTGGCCAATACCACCTTTGCATAATGCAAGATGGGGTTCAGCCGAGGTGATACTCTCATAGCCAATAAGTGTGAATTCTCCATAGTCGGTAGGTAAATTGACGCACTCAAAACGCTTGATTTGGCTTTCACGCTGGAGACGGTATTCTATAAGCTTGGCGATAGAAGCAATTTTAAGATTGTGCTTTTCGCAGAATTTCAACAGCTCCGGCACACGTGCCATCGAGCCGTCTTCATTCATAATTTCACAGATGACCCCTGCCGGCTTCAAAGAAGCTAAACGCATCAAATCAACAGCACCTTCGGTCTGACCCGCTCGAACGAGCACCCCGCCTTCGCGGGTACGCAGTGGAAATATGTGCCCGGGACGGACAAGGTCACTGGCTTTTGCATTGTCAGCTATTGCCACCTGAATCGTCTTCGCCCTGTCGGCGGCGCTGATACCAGTGCTTATTCCTTTGGCGGCATCAATACTGACAGTAAAAGCCGTGCCCAATATCGCTTTGTTATCGACAGTCTGTGGATACAAACCAAGCAAATCACACTTTTCGGCAGTGAGCGGCAGACAAATAAGACCACGACCGAACTTAGCCATAAAGTTAACAGTCTGGGGCGTTACCTTCTCGGCTGCACAGACCAGGTCACCTTCGTTCTCACGGTCTTCGGCATCCACGAGGACAATCATTTTACCGTCTCGTAGCTCCTCAAGGACCTCTGGTATTTCGCTAAATTGCACAGACACGTTCTTATCTCGTATTTGACACTTCGTAATTCGGATTTCGAGTTATTAATTTCGCCAGTTCCAAACGCTGTCGTTTAATGACTATTATTAGCCAGGCTTTGTTCATACTGTTCAATATAACGGCTTCCATTACGAATGTAAATAAGGGTTGCTAAAATAGCAGCTCCCGCCGCCGACCACCAAAGAAATCTGAGGAACCAAATCCAGCCAGGCACAAAAACAGAAACCTCAGGAGCTATCAAAATTCCCGCCACCATCGACAACTGCAGGGTGGTAGCAAGTTTGCCAATGAATACTGGAGCAATATGAATTCGTGAGGTCATAAGATAAACAATAGTAAAACCAAGGAGTAAAAGCAGGTCCTTTCCGATAATTAAAACTACAACCGTTGACGGCAACAGAAAACCTTCTACCTGTCCCCGTTTTGAGGCCAGCAACAGGCAGGCACAAGTCATAAGCAACTTATCCGCGACAGGGTCAAGAAAAGTACCGAGCCTGGTAATCTGTTTTTTACTACGAGCTAAGTAACCATCAATACCGTCACTAATAGCCATAGCAAGAAAAATTGCTATCGATGCATGCCGCATCGCGCTGCGCGCGGTCTCACTGATTGAAGTATCATTTGTTTTTAACATAAAGCTGACAAATGGCACTATCAGTAATATTCTGATAATCGTAATCCGACTGGCCCAACTCAGCTTCATAAACATATCCCTTGTTATTTTTAGCGAAATCTCACGAGCCGGTAACAAGAGCAGTGATTTCCTTCAATAATAGGCAACTATGTTAAGCAAAAAAATAGTATTTGGCAAGAAATAGATTGACATTGCGACCATTTCACATTAGTGGGATGGAAATACGTATGAATATTTGAATAGCTTAATTTCTTTGATATAAACCACCATATTGATACAATCGAGAGCAAATCTCTATACATAAAATCAGGTAAGTATGCATTAAATCATATAGCGGAAATAAAAGAGGCTCATCATGGGAAGCAAATTTGCAACAGTATATCACGACCTATCTGTTATGCTTGATGCAGGGCTTCCAATATTAAAAACTCTAAATATCGTCACCGAAGGATTACAAGGGCACCTAAAAATAGTCTTCACCGATATAAGCAAATCCGTCTCACAGGGTAACAGCTTAGCGGATTCAATGGATAAATATTCCAAGAATTTTGCCGATTTGGATACAATGCTGGTAAAATCAGCAGAACACTCAGGTGAATTGCCCAACTGTTTCAAGATGCTCTCTAACTGGTACGAATTCACAAATCGAATGAAGGGAATTATCCTTTCAGGATTAATTCTACCGTTACTTATTTTTCATATTTTTGTATTTATTGTCCCCCTGCCTTCTATGGTCTTAGGCAACATCAGCATAAATCGATACTTAACAAAGATTGGAATAGGATTAGGTATCCTTTACCTGTTGATAGGTATAGCCATCATTGTTTATCACTTAATATATAACGAAGGCTTTTTACGCAAACCTTGGGATACTATGATATTGAAAATCCCGGCCTTCGGCCTTGCTGTTTGGCATCTATCGATATGTCGCTATTGCAAAGGATTCAACATGCTATATAAAGCAGGTGTGCCAATAAAAGAATGCGCCACACAAGCCACAGAACTAACAGGCAACCTGGTTGTTTCCAATATGTTCAAAGGCGGCGTAGCAAGCATAGCGGCCGGAAAAACGGCATACGAAGGATTTTCTCGCAAATTACCTCTGGAGTATCTTGAACTTTGGTATATCGGAGAGCAAACCGGAGAACTCGACAAGACAGTTGATAAGATAGCTGAAATTTCAGGCGACAGAGCCGAACTCCTCTTCACTCAGATTGCCAAATGGCTGCCGAAATTAGCTTATGCTCTGGTTTGTATCATACTGATTATTCAAATATTCAGGACGGCAATGAAAGTTTATAGTGTAGATATTCCTTGATGCAAACGAGTCGATTAGTATAATAGCTCAGATTTTTCAAGGACCTAAAATGACCAAACTCAGTGTAAATTTAAATAAGATTGCATTGCTGCGGAACCAACGTGACATTGGTATACCGAGCGTTCTGCAAGCTGCCAGAACAGTTATCAAAGCCGGCGCTTATGGAATAACCGTTCATCCCCGCCCAGATGAACGCCATATAAAATATTCCGATGTTTACGAACT
>CAZJIR010000256.1:0-4883 GCA_964546095.1 uncultured Pirellulales bacterium | reverse complement strand
TTCGGACCTTTTGTAAAAGAAACTTCGTCGCCGTCATTGCCGTCATCGTCATCATCATCCAAATCATCACTCAACTCATCAATCTGTTCGTCAATTTCGTCAAGCTCATCTTCAAGCTCTTCAATGGATACTTCCACTTCGACGTCGAAATTTTCGGCCCATTGCTCCATCTTATGCTCGTGCTGCTCGGCCCATTGGTCCATCTGATGCTCAAAATCTTCCATATTATGCTCAAATTCCTCAGACTGCTTTTCGAACTTGTCTTCATGCTGCCTTTCAAATTCTTCCATTTCCTTTTCAAACTGCTCCATCTGCCGCTCATACTGTGCAAGCTCCTCTTTGTACTGGCCTTCATGCTGCTTCTCAAACCGTTCCAATTGCTCCTCATGCAGCTTCATCTGCTGCTCATACTGCTTCATCTGCCGTTCATATTGCTTAATCTCTCTCTCGTGCTTTTTTTCAAACTTTTGTTCCATCTGCTCATCGAATCTCTCAGACCATTCATCCATCCTGTCACTGACCTGGTCGCTCCATTCTTCTATCCGGTCAGTAAGTTCATCCGAATGTTCTTCAAGGTTATCAATTTTTTCTTCCAGAGATTCAACCTTGTTTTCAAGGGCTTCGACATCCTCGCTGGAAATGTTATCAAGCTGTTTTTTCTGTTCGAGCTCTTCACGAAGTTTGTTAATTTCCAGCATCAGAGCGGCCTTTTTAGCCTGTATTTGACCCAATTGCTTAAAGGTCTCATGCGGAGGCTCAATCTTCGGCATAGATTTGGCAATATCCCCAACCATTAATTCGGGATGTATCTGCGGTACCGGATGCGGCATCGGAGGCATCTCAATTTTGACATGCGGCTCGACTTTGGGAAACGCCGGCGGTGTCGGAGGTTTTGGAAGTTTGGCAAGCTTTTGAAGTTTGGCAAGCTTTTCCAGTTTAGGGAGAACTATTTCTGGAGGCTCGGGAGCATCGGCGGGAGCATCGGCGTCAGCGTGAGCATCGTAGCGTTGCTTTTCCATGGACTTGATAGCCTCAAGCAGCTCTTTGACCTTTGCTTTTGCCTGATCCTTTAAATCGCCCGCTTGCGAGGCCTTTTGAGCTTCTTTTTTGGCTATCGCTATTTGTGCCATGGCTTTGTCTTTTGCTTTCATGGCTTTGTCTTTTGCTTTCATAGCTTTAGCTTTGGCTTCCATGGCTTTAGCTTTTTCTTTCTCGGCTTTAGCTTTCTGCTTTTCCCTTTCGGCTTGCTCCATCTGTGCCATCTTTTTCGAAATCTCTAAAGCTTTCTCCTGAGTATTCTTTCCGGAGTGCTCCATCTGCACCGTCTTTTTCGCCAGCTCCAAAGCTCTTTCTTTAGTTTCAGGTGTCTTTTCCTGTTGCTTGATTTGCTTCAGAATTAATTCCAATTGCTCTATTCTTTCCTTCTTCGGGGCCTTTTCTTTAACTTCAATTGGTTTCTCCTGAGTGATTTGCTGCAGGAGCAGGCGTAACCGGTCTGCCAACTGATTTACCTGGTCTGCTTTTTTATCAATCTGCTGCTTTTCTTTTTTGCTTTTTGACTGTTCCTCTTCGGCCGCCTGAGACTTTTTCTGTTTGATTTGCTTTTGGAGCTGTTTTAATTGCTGCTGGAGCTGAGCTATCTGTTCCTGAAGCACCATTAATTCAGCTTCTGCCTGCTTCTTGGACTGCTCTTTTATAACAAAGGTATCATCTGCACTATCATCCGCTTTGGCCATCGGCAGCAGAAATGCGCCAAGGGCAATAATTATAAGCATACCTACAATTCCGAGTTTTGCGCTTTTGGGTACGGGTCTTTCCAACATTTTCTTAATCCTTTCCTTCAATTGACTTTTCGATTCGATAACACCAATCAATCTGAGGCTCAGGGCCGGCCTTGCAAAGGCCAGCCTGGCCACACTAAGCAGTGTCTCGGGGTAATGACGGGCCTTGGGGCCCATAGCCACGAGAACTGTTTCGTCAACCGCCTGTTCGCGCACTCTGCGAATTATCGAGTTCGCGAGCCAAAAAAGCGGATTATAAAAGTAAACTATCTGCAGAGCGGTCTGGATGATATTAACCAACAAATCACCGCGTCTTATATGCGCCAGTTCGTGCATCATGACCGTTCGCAGATGGCTCGAGCCGAGAGTAGGGCCGAGATTCCGCGGCAGCAGAATCACAGGCCTGAATAACCCGCATACAGCGGGGCTTGTTGCATTGACCGAAACTTTTAAACGTACTTCTCTTTCCACTCCCATACGCTTACAACAATATTCGAGGGCTTCGTTCATCAGATTATTGGCGGGACGGGCCTGCCTGATGAGACCTCTGACAAAAATCGCCCGCTGCAACAATAGTAATAACATTGCTATTACTACCGCCAGCCAGAGTAAAAATACAACTCCCTGCCAGGACAGCAGTGTCATCGACGACGTCGCAGATTCAGCAGAGCTTATCGGCCCAGTTTTTGTAACCGTTACAGCCGCTGACCTCGGATTCGGTATAAGCGGCGTAACCGCCGGTTTATCTGCGTCGGCTCCAACGCGTGAGAAGTCTATAAATGTCGAAATTATTGCCGGCACAAACTCCGTTTCAGCCTCCGCCGCTATTTCGGTATTTACTGTTGCTTCGGCATTTACCGTTGCTTCGGTATCTTTGGCCGTCTGGCTTATGTCCATACACGCTAATTCGTCACCGAACCAGCGCCCCAAACTCATCGGAGTAGAAAGTGAAACCGGTAAAACAAGTTTGAGAAGCACAAGCATCCATATCCAATATCTAAATACCGCACGCACCTTCTTACGCAGCACAAAATCAGCCAATAGCAAAATCGCTATCAGAATGCTGCTCTGTATTAAAACGGTAAAGCTATATCCGACGAACCTCTGCCCTGCTATATTGATATATTCCAATATTGTGTTCATAGTATGACCTCAATTCGTTAAGGCATTAAACTACTTCTTTTTACTTTTTATCATTGTTTCCAGCTCAGCCAGTTGTTGCTGCGAAAGGTGGTTGTTGTCCAGCATGAACTGCATCATCGGTGTGAGGGCCCCGTCGAATGCCCTTTTTACCGTGCGCATAATTTCGCCCTTTTGCGCCTGCTTTACGGTGATTGCCGAGCGATACAAAATAAGATTTCGAATTCTTTCGGTTCTGAGCAATCCTTTAAAAACCATACGGTCCATCATTGTTTTAACGGTACTGTAGGTCCACTTCTTTCGGTTCTCGAGGACCTCCTGAACCGTCGGAGCCGCACACGGCTCGTTGTCCCAAACGGCCCGAATAATCGCCCATTCACCTTCTGTTAATTCATAATTTTTCCTGGCCATAAGAATCTCCTTTGTCTCTAATTATTACAAGAGTACTCTACAGTTGTAAAGATTACAAGAAAAAAATGGAAAATTTTTAAATTTCTCTTTACCAACCAGCCTGCATGTGTTATAAGCATTGATGTAAACTATGCTTACAGCGGATAACTCAAGGGCAAAAAAAGAGCGAAAATCATAAGGTGAAAACGCCTGATATAGAGATAGACAAAGCAATTAATTTCGGAAGTTAAGCATCGTCGAAGTCAAATTACGCCTGTCTCCATTGTGAAGAAAGAGAGGTTTGAGATGGAAAATGAGAAATCTCCTCGGCAAAAGTCAATTGCTGCTTTGAGCACAGGGATGCTTGCGTTTGCCTTTGCCGGCATACTCATAGCTGCCGCAACTATCATTTTTACAAAAGGAAAATTTACAGGTGTTTTAACAGAAATGATTCCCGGTGAGTTACCAATCATCACTAAATTATTTGTCCTTTCAATATCGAGTGCTGCTTACGGAATTTTCTTCACTTCATTGATTCTTGCGCTAATTCTTAAGGAGCTGTTACTCCGTAACAAGATGGTCACCTTAGTGGTCAATATAGCAGCAGGCACAACGGCAATCATATGCGTGCCCGTCTATATCCTAGCTATATTCCTTCCCATGATAAAAGTAATAATGTAGGCGTAGAGATTATGATTTTCGGTACTCAGTTATCTAATTCTAATTGAGTTTTCCGGCGGACCATTTGATGGCGCGTGCGACAAGCCTGCGATAGTTGGGATTTTTATAAGCGGCGGAACCGTGACCAAGCTGGATGCCGCAGACACGTGCTTTTCCGTACTGTCTGACCCAGGTAATTGATTTATCACTGTCCGGATGGTCCGTGGTTAGCAGCACTTTATTGTCTTTCTCGAAGCCGCAGTATTTGTATCCCTCATCATGTATCGTGAAACCACTCATACCCCGCGTAATCGGATGTGAGGTATCTGAGATGTGAACATTCATATCAATATCATGTTTATACGTGCAAGCCTGATACTTCACGCCGCCTTCTTCTGCTGCTTCCAAATAGTATTTAGCACCAACGATTTTGCGATACTCAGGCCATTGCTGGAACGAGGCCATCATGTGGTGCAGTGCGACCAGCCCTGTGCCCTGATTGAGCAGCTTGATGAAATTCTTTTGCCGCTTTTGGGATATTTCCTGCGTCATATTATACAGCACTATCACATCGTAGTCCCATCCTGATATATCCTCGAAGATTTCGCTGTTATCGCTTAGCCGGACCTGAGAGCACTTAATACCTTCAAAGGAATCGAACATTTCGTTGAAAGGTTTTTCTTCGTAGTCGTGGCCGCCTGTAACAACAGCCGTTTTGATGGGTTTCGAAGGCAGAGGCTTGACCATTACGTTTTTGTAATGGATTATGCTCTTAGGGTCGTGGCCCTGAAGTGCGAATGTTCCACTCGAGATTTTGCGACCTGTGTCACGGCCTGCTACTTCCTCCGGCTCAGTGTAATCGACAGCTGTCTTGCCATTGACCTTGATGGTAATGTGTTTACCCTGCACGAT
>CAZJIR010000255.1:0-4883 GCA_964546095.1 uncultured Pirellulales bacterium | reverse complement strand
TGAGCAGAACAGCAAGCCGATTCGGCTTGGTGTGCTTATCAGCGGCGGCGGCACAACGTTGATAAATATCCTCGAATATATCAAACAGGGTCGATTGAATGCTAAGGTCGCTGTCGTTATAAGTTCACGCTCAGCAGTGGCTGGCGTTGAAAGAGCGAAAAACGCCGGACTGGACGTTAAAATACTCCGTAAGAAAGACTATCCAAATCTTGATGATTTCAGCAAACAAATCGAACAAATCTTCGCCACCGCAAACATTGACCTCGTCATTCAGGGCGGCTGGCTGTGCCTGTGGAAAATACCAGAGCAATATGAAAATCGTGTAATGAATATACATCCCGCCCTGCTGCCGAGCTTCGGCGGCCAGGGCATGTGGGGACACCACGTTCACGAAGCGGTATTAAAGGCAGGATGTAAGATAAGCGGCTGTACTGTGCATTTTTGCACAAACGAATATGACAAAGGACCAATAATCGTCCAGCGAAGCTGCCCGGTTAAAAACGATGATACCCCTGACACCCTTGCAGCAAGAGTCTTTGAGCAGGAATGTATCGCATATCCGCAGGCTATAAAGCTATTCGCCGGAGGTAAACTGCTCGTTCAAAACAACATAGTAAAAGTAAAGTCTTGATTTGAACTGCGGCTGGGTGAGTAGCCAATTAACTAATTAACTAATTAACCAATTAACTACTCACTACTGTGATTTTGCAACGGCAGGTTCACTTTTCTTTTCCTTCGGCTCGGGCACCTTAAAACCTTCAAATTTCAAATGCTCCTCGTCCTTGACGTCAATCTTTATGAGATTTTTGCCTTTGAATTTGCCTGCCAACACAGATTCCGAAAGTGGGTCTTCTATATAGTGCTCGATGGCTCTTCGCAGCGGCCTTGCGCCGAATTCGGGATTGTAACCTTTATCGATGAGAAATTCCTTGCCCTGGTCGCTCAGTTCCAGTTTTAAACCGTGCTCGGTCAGTCGCTTGAAGACCTTCGCAAGCTCATAACCAACGATGGTTTGCAAATCTTCTCTTGTTAAAGCCTTAAAGACTATCGTGTCATCAAGCCGGTTTAAGAACTCCGGCCTGAAGTGATGCTCAACCTCTTTCTGAAGAATATCTTTCATCTTCTCATAACTCGCCTCAGGGCTCTTTTTGCCAAAACCAAAACCGGATTGATTTTTAATCAGGTCGGCCCCGATGTTACTGGTCATAATAAGAATGACGTTCTTAAAGTCAATGCTTCGTCCGAAGCTGTCGGTCAGCCTGCCCTCGTCCATAATCTGCAGAAGCATATTATAAACATCCGGATGGGCCTTTTCTATCTCGTCCAGCAGCAGCACAGAGTAGGGACGCCGTCTTATCCTTTCGGTCAATTGCCCGCCTTCTTCGTAGCCCACATACCCGGGAGGGGCGCCCACCAATCGGCTCACGTTGTGCTTCTCCATAAATTCACTCATATCCAGACAGATAAGGGAATTCTTATCGCTGAACAGAAACTCCGCCAGGGCCTGTGCAAGCAGTGTCTTGCCCACACCGCTGGGACCCAGTAATATAAAGCAGCCCATCGGACGATTCGGGTCCTTCAGACCACTTCGGCTGCGCCTTACCGCTTTGGCCACAGCGGTGATTGCCTCATCCTGCGAAACCACTGTCTTATGCAGCTCAACCTCAAGCTCCAGAAGTCGCTGGGTTTCCTTTTTCTCCAGTTTCGTTAGCGGCACGCCTGTCATATTGCTGACCACTTCGGCAATAGTCTCTGTATCCACGGTGCCGGTCGCCTCTTTGTTTTCATCGTACCATTTTCTATGCATTTGCGTCTTGTCATCGAGAAGATTTTGTGCCTCATCTCTTAGTGTTGCCGCTCGCTCATAATCAGCGTTTCTGACCGCCTCGTCTTTTTCTCTTTGCAGCTTTTCAATTTTTTCTTCTATCTGCGTCAAATCCAACGGTGGTGTCATATTCTTGAGTCGAACTCTCGCACCAGCTTCATCGATTACATCGATTGCTTTGTCAGGCATGCACCTGCCCGTGATGTATCTGGTTGATAATTCCACTGCCTGGAAAAGAGCTTCATCGGTAAACCGAACTCTATGGTGCGCCTCATAGCGGTCCTGAAGGCCTCTGAGAATATCCAGTGTCTCGTCTTTCGAAGGCGGCTCGACAATTATCGTCTGGAACCGTCTCTCAAGAGCACCATCTTTTTCTATATGCTTTCTGTATTCGTCTAAAGTCGTAGCACCGATACACTGGACTTCTCCCCTGGCAAGGGCCGGCTTAAGAACATTCGATGCATCGATAGCACCTTCGGCGCCGCCGGCTCCTACAAGCGTATGAAGCTCGTCAACAAATAAAACCACGTTCTTGGCTCTTTTGACTTCATTAATGACCGCTTTTATTCGCTCCTCGAATTGCCCGCGATATTTCGTACCGGCCACCATCATTGCCAGGTCAAGCACTACCATTCGCTTGCCTTTGAGTATTTCCGGCACCTGCTTATTGATTATCTGCTGGCTAAGACCCTCGACAATAGCGGTTTTGCCGACTCCCGCCTCACCCAATAGAACAGGATTATTTTTCGTCCGTCGGCAAAGAATCTGTACCAATCGCTCAATCTCCTTTTTTCTGCCGATTACCGGGTCAAGTTCCCCGTCACTCGCCAACTGAGTAAGGTCTCTGCCAAAGCTGTCCAGAGCCGGTGTCTTACTTTTGGGCTTGCGGCCAACCGTCGGGCTCATCTTCATTCCAAGCGCGGCAGGTCCATCATCAACCCCCGCTCCTAATAGATTCAACACCTCCTGGCGAACATCCTCGAGCTTCAAACCACAACTCATAAGGACTTGAGCCGCTATTCCTTCGCTCTCTCGCAGAATTCCCAAAAGGATGTGTTCGGTTCCAACATAGTTATGGTTGAGCGCGCGGGCCTCTTCAATTGCGTACTCAATAACCTTCTTGGCTCGCGGCGTCTGCGGCAGCTTGCCCATCGTAACCATATCCGGCCCGCTTTTGACCAGCTTCTCAACCTCAAGCCGCAGTTTCTTTATATCAACATCAAGATTCTTCAGAACCGTAGCACCAACTCCACTGCCTTCCTTAACCAGTCCGAGAAGGATATGTTCGGTCCCTATATATTCATGGTTAAATCGCTGGGCTTCCTGGTTGGCCAGCGCCATAACTTTTCGTGCACGGTCTGTAAAACGCTCAAACATCTTTTACTCCGTAATCTATTTTCACAAATGAATCAAAGCCTGTCTATGGCGTTTCTGCACATGTGCAAAAACAATATCATTAGAGTATTGAGCAACAAGCCATATTATATCATAATTATATCACACTCAGCCCATCCGTCAAATACGTAAAAAACTACCCTGAATCCCACTTAGAACGGCTGGGAGTGCCTATCTTTTATATCCCTCAATTTGGGCGGATGTTCGTTTTTGGGCTAATATTTTTCTTCAGTTGCTGTTTTATCGACAAAAACGAGTGCTGACTTTTCAGTTACCACCCAGTTAGAGACATTTTCTCATGAGTTCGTAACAAACCAGGTAGTAACCTCAGACATATTGCCGACAAATAAATACCTGACTCTCCTAAAGGCGTCCGAATAAAAACCACATCCTGGACACTGATACTAACCCATATTAATCTCCTCCTGCGCGTTTTTGAATTCCGTGTCTATTAAATCTGCCCTTATGATAAGGCTCCGAATGAGCATCCAAATACTCATTATCACAATTTTTTGCAGTATTAATCGCGCCACCCCAACTTAAAATTCTGTCATGAATTAGCCATTGCGCTGATTGAACCCAAATGACGGGCTGAGTATAGTATATTTACTTCATGCTATGTTAAAAAACATATTTCGCTACGCCAGCGGATATTTAATATCTTATGATTTTAAAGGATTCGGAATATGTCATTTGACTAAAAAGAATATTTAAATATAATAACCAGCTATATAATATAATACCTATGGAGTTCATTAAGGAGCCCACGGTTAGTTATTTTTATTGGAGAGTATATGCTGGCAAGTTCAACCGTAGCCGACATCTTGCGGCCAAGTGACAAAGGGTACGCTGTAATTTACGATATTGCTTTGGTTATTGGCGGCTCTCTGCTCATCGGCCTTTGTGCCCGAGTGAGTATTTTGCTTCCCATTAGTCCGGTTCCTATTACTGGCCAAACTTTCGCTGTGCTAATGATTGGTGCATTGCTTGGAGCTAAACGTGGGAGCCTGGCTGCGCTTGCATATATAATTGAAGGAGCGGCGGGATTGCCGGTGTTCGCATTCGGAGGCGGTTTTTGGATACTTTTGGGGCCAACCGGTGGATATTTAATAGGTTTTATACCAGCCGCTTACATAACAGGACTGTTAGCAGAAAAGGGATGGGACAGGCGAGTCGCGACTACAATTTTAGCGATGGTTTTCGGAAACGTGGTTATTTATGCTTTCGGTCTGCTCCAACTTTGCTGGTTGACGGGTATCAACAAAAGTGTGCTGGCCATGGGTATATATCCTTTTATTATCGGTGACCTCTTGAAGATAGCATTGGCAGCAGCAGTTCTACCATTAGGCTGGAAATTACTTGAATATGTGGAGCGTTCGGGGAGAAGAGAATAGTTTGGAGTACATATACTACACAATTATCACTTACTGATAATTGTCAAGAGATTACCTTTGGGAGTGACCTACTCCTCAAATACTATTTCAATCTAAATAAAATCGCATCCGATAGCAACTCACACACAATATTTTATCCACTAATGAGAATTTTCCGGCTAAGGATTGACAGCGTATTTAAGAAGGTGCTATATTACAGCAACTTAGAGAATCTTGGGAGTGTAGCTCAGTTGGTAGAGCAACGGCCTTTTAAGCCGTAGGTCCTGGGT
>CAZJIR010000254.1:0-4886 GCA_964546095.1 uncultured Pirellulales bacterium | reverse complement strand
TATTTATGAATCGAGGTTAATTATGAAAAAGTTATTGTTTGTTTTATTGTTAGTGTTTTCTGTGACGGCGTTTGCGCAGACAGCGAAGATTAAAATCGATATCGACAGGGAAGTTGGCGAGGTGGACCCGAAGATTTATGGCGTGTTCATGGAACCAATACAGTTTGACCCACGACGGTTCGGGAGGCCGGATGCAAGGCCGAGTAATACCCTGTACGGGGCGTTGTATGACCCTGAGTCGGAACTTGCGAACGAAGACGGATTCAGGACGGATTATATCGAGGCTGCGAGAGAGTTAAAGTTAACGAATATGCGCTGGCCGGGGGGGAATTTTGTGGCGGGGTATAACTGGCAGGACGGGATAGGGCCCAAGGACAAACGGCCCGTGCGGAAAGAATTAGCATGGGGCGCGCTGGAAAACAACCATGTCGGCACGGACGAATGGGTCAAATTGAATAAGGCGTGTGGAACCGAAAATGTTGTGTGCATTAACCTGGGAACCGGCACGCTGGATGATGCCCGGTACTGGGTGGAATATTGTAACTGCGAGAAGGGGAGCTATTACGCGGATTTGCGGGCCGAATACGGGAACGAGGAGCCTTATGGTATTAAATACTGGTGTCTGGGTAATGAGGTGGACGGGGAGCCGTGGATAATGGGATATAAGAATGCGGAGGATTATTGCAAGATTGCAAAAGAGGCCGCGAAGATAATGAGATACACGGATAGAAATATATCGTTTGTCGCTTGTGGCTCGTCAAACTATGACCCATACGGAAAGTGGGTCGACTGGAATTTGAAAATAATCACAGAGTTGCGGGATGTTGCCGATTATGTATCCATACACCGGTATTGGGAATACTCCGATGATTATTATGTTTACATGGGACAGCGTGCTATGGATGTAGAAGAGAAAATTAAAATGCCGGCGGCACAGATTGAAGCGGTGAGAACCATATATAAAATGGAAAAGCCTATTTATATTTCGTTTGACGAGTGGGCCCCTCACGGCAGAGGTTTTTTGGCTACGTTGGCAACCGCCCAGTATTTGAACTCTTTTATACGCCACGCCGATGTGGTAAAAATGGCGAACTTCACATTGCTCACGTCACTGCTGGGAAGAGACAGGGAAAAAGGGACATTCAAAACGCCATTGTTTCATACGTTTAAATTATTCTCAAATAATTGCCTGGGTACATCTCTTGACGTATTTGTTGACTGTGAAACGTTCGATGCGGGTGACTTTTATAAAAACATCCCTTATCTGGACGTATCATCAGTGTATTCGAAGGAGACAAATTCCCTAATAATAAATGTTGTGAACCGTCATAAAGAGGAAGACATTAGCGCCGAAATCATTAATGGTTCGGGCACTTTCTCAGCAAGTGCATCGGTAAGCGAGGTTAATAGTGATAGTATTCGTGCCGTTTACACATTTGATAAACAGAAGCAATATATTCCCGTTGTGAAGGAATTGGCTGTTGAAGGAAATAAATTTACCTATTCTTTTCCGGCACATTCGTTTACTCAAATAATATTAAAAATTCATGAAAATTAAAGTCGCCACCCTACGGGGTAATAGAAAATCCGAAGTACGAAGCACGAAATACGAAACAAGCACGAATTACCAAAATTTGAAATTCAAAACGAGATTGTGTACGTTGGCCAGATTTCTCCACTGCGCTTCCCAAACCAAATGATGGCAGGAGCCTATTTGGTATGGGACAGGCAGAGCAGATTTTATAGGAATGACAATTTTAAATAGATTTCCTGTAGTTAGTATAGTGAGTGCCCCGATGAGATAAGCTTTGCTATCTCATGGGGTGAATTTTATTTTATTTTTTGTTGACGGAGAGATTGTGGGGATTACAATTGGGTTTGGTTTTGAGAGAACAATTTGCGAGATAAATGAAAGGGAAAAGAAGCTTTAATAATCGAAAAGCAAAAATGATTTAAGCGAGGTAATGATTCACTGAGTTTTCAAGCGTTTCACTCCAAACCAGCAGTTTAGGAATCAGGAGCGTTTGGGAGGCTCGGTGCTCTTTGTTTGTGCAAAGGGCACCGTTGCTTTTGTATTGCAAAAGATACAATGCAGCGGCCTTTTGCGAAGTCTATAGAGCATCGCGTGCTTTCACGTCCTGAAGGGCTCTGCTGGGCCTGGAGTGAGCGTGTGGCCGCGGTGCTTTATTTGTATCTGCACTGCGGGATAATCAAAGTGTTACGAACAGTGAAAGGGAGAACGTATGCGCGCAGAGATATTAGAAAGTGAGCCATTTGGATGTATGAAGCTGGAGGTTGTCGATGTTCAGTATGCGCTGTTTTTATGCCTGCAGTATGTGTGTGAGACCGAGGAGGTGGCGGAGATGCTGATTTATGTGCTTTTGTGCTCGGCAATTTTGGCTGAATATATGGATGCACAGGAGAAGATTTTCGATGTCATTGATTGTATGGCCGAGGTGATTGGTAAGGACTACGAGGCCGAGGACCAGTATGGGCCTATGGAGGTTTTCGGGCTGCTCGACAGAGGTGTGCGACGTGTTCTTTTTGAAAATATGATTGGGCTGGCAAGGACGGAGGCTGATAGTTATGGAGTTATTAGTGCGAAAAAGCAATTAGCCGAACATTTGGCATTGTTCAGGCCCGGAAGGGTTGTGGTCTTTGATGAGGCGGAGGAATATTTAAGGCAGTTAGGCAGGTATTTCGAGAGGCGGTTTTTCGATGTATTGTCGTGGATTGCTTCGATTTGGTTGTCAGCAACGAACACAAATGTGAATTGATTCTTCCGCCTTCGCTGAAGCTTCCGTCTCTGCTAAAGCTTCCGTTTCTGCTAAAGCTACGACGAGACAAGACGACGAGACAAGATGGCGAAACAAGCAGGGCAAGCTCTGCTCCCACCTTCGCTAAAGCTTCCGCCTTCGCTAACGCTATGGCGAGACATGACTGTGAGACAAGCAGGACAGGTTTCGCAGGAATAAAAAAGAAATTTATTTACAGGCGATAGAGAAATTTGGACAATAGAAGACACAGAGTTGGTTTTTGAGCTCAAGTTGTTATTAGCTTGAAAAGGAGAAAAAATGCACGTACGAAAAATAACCTTCCCAGTTATTGCTGTCGTGATTTTGACGGCAGTCGTTCTGACTTCCACAGTACCGGCACAACAGACTGAGCGAGCCCCTCGATTAAGGGGACCCCGTGGGCCTCAGGTGGTTTCGCCGGAAGTTTCCGAAGACGGGCGCATCACGTTTCGCATACTGGCACCAAAGGCTCAGGCCGTGCGGCTCATCGGCACGGATATTCCGGACAACGGCCGGGGTGCGGAAATGACTAAAGGGACCAACGGGGTTTGGGAAGTGACACTTGGCCCAATCGAACCGGGGGCGTATCGGTATAACTTCAACGTGGACGATGTGTCGGTGATTGACCCCCGCAACCCCTCCGTCAGTGGATCCAACAGCAATGTCTGGAGCCTTGTGTATGTTCCCGGAGCGGATTTCATGGACACGAAAGATGTGCCGCGCGGGACCGTCTCCGAGGTTACATATTACTCGAAGGCACTCAAGCGTTTTCGGCGTATGCATATTTACACGCCACCGGGCTACGAATCGGGCAAGGGCAAATACCCAATCTTTTACCTGCTGCATGGAGCATTCGATTGCGACGATTCCTGGACAAGCGTCGGTCGTGCCGGGTTCATTTTGGATAATCTAATCGCCGCCAAGAAGGCGAAGCCGATGGTTGTCGTCATGCCGGCCGGTCACACCGGCCCGTTTATGTTTGGTCGGCGTGGCAGCGACTCATCAAGGCTGCCTGTAGATGAATTCGTGCAGGATTTTCTGAATGACATTATGCCGTGTGCAGAGAAAAACTATCGCGTCTATACGGACCAGCAACACCGCGCCATTGCCGGTTTGTCCATGGGTGGCGGCCAGACGCTGAATATCGCTATTACCAACCTGGACGAGTTTGGATATGTTGGCGTTTTCAGTTCGGGAATTTTTGGGATCACTGGCAGAGGTCGTAGTGGTGCTTCAGGTGCGGCAGCCTCTGGTCCAACGTGGGAAGAACAACACAAGGAATCGCTGGACAACGCCGAGTTGAAAAAAGGACTCAAGCTCCTGTGGTTTGCCACGGGTAAGGAAGACTTTCTCATCCAAACCTCCCGAGGTACAGTTGACGTACTCAAGAAGCATGGGTTTGACGTGGTTTACAAAGAAACTCCCGGGGGGCACACCTGGATCAACTGGCGTCGCTACCTCAACGAGTTCGCGCCGCAGCTTTTCAAGGTAGTCGCTCAATAGAAGAGCAACAAGCAAGCCGCGGACTACGGATTTATAGAAAATACGAAATTCGAAAATCGAAGTGAAAACAAGCACAAATTACCAAAATTTGAAATTCAAAACGAGATTATGTTCGTTGGTTAGATTTCTCGACTGCACTTTCGGCTCCATTCGAAATGACTGCCGTGAGATTGCTTCATTCCCCTGCTGCTTCGCAAAAGCGAAGCAAAACACAGGGGCCTCGCAATGACGTGGGTGGGTATGCTAAGCTTGTAACGCCCCTCAGTTTTTCCCTTGATTATTGGCCGTGAAAATAGTAAAATTGTTTTTAGCTCGGTTGATTGTCTTTGTGACCAGATAGAAAGGAAGGGATGGAGACGGCTAATTATAATTTTCCCTGAGTTTGTGTATAGAATGACTTTGCGCAAAAAGTAAATGGTGAAACATTAACAATTCTGAAAGGAACAAGAAATGGAAACGAAGAAAAAGAGAACCAAATTAGCGGTGAGTATATTGGCTTTGGCCGGCCTTGGGGTGTTTACATTGTTGGCGACGGCAGATAATTTTGAGTCAATTGCTCCGCCCAGCCCGAATGTATCTGAAGGCTAC
>CAZJIR010000253.1:0-4897 GCA_964546095.1 uncultured Pirellulales bacterium | reverse complement strand
AATCGAATTTCACATATTACAAAGCCCAAAACGAATAATCGGCGACCAGAACAGCAAAGTCGTTGCCATCGAATGCCTCAAGTATCAGCTTGGTGAACCGGACGATTCAGGCCGGCGCCGGCCGATCCCAATCGAAGGTTCCGAATTTTCTATGGAGCTTGACACAGTCATTATGGCCATCGGCAACAAACCCAATCCCCTTCTCACCCAAACTATGCCGGAACTCAAGACAACCAAGTGGGGTACTATTGTCGTCGATGAAAAAACAATGGCTACATCCGTACCCGGTGTCTATGCAGGCGGTGATATAGTCTCCGGAGCTGCAACTGTCATTCTCGCAATGGGCCAGGGCCGAATAGCCGCAGCGTCAATTAATGAATATCTGGCTAAAAAAATGAAATCTTAAACGCCGAACTATTCAGGTCGCATATTTCACTTCTAAGCAGATTCTTTGGTTACTTGTCAATTCCAAATCGGGTACGACTGCGGATTAGCCGCTATTTCGGAAGCTTTGTCACCAGCCTTGCCGACCTTCTTAAAAATCTCTTTTACCTTATCTTCTCTTAGTTTCTTTAATTCCTCTGTCAGGTCACTTTCGCGCAGCATAAATTCAATAAAATATTTACCATTCTCCATGGGAATGCTTATTTTACCGACATAACCTTCACCGGCACTTCCACCTGTTTTAGATTTTTCAGAAGTTGCTTCTTTTTCTCTATCCCGATGAATTGGGCCTTCTATATTTATTTCATTTGAAGCAACATCATAAAAAATATCCCCATCCACGGAGCTTACGATATTCCTTAAAGCCTGCCTAAGCTTAATATTCTGCATGTCGACATTAATCCTCTCTTCCAACCATGAAGGATCTTTCTTATATACATCCAATTCCATTCCGGCCCATCCGGCAAGCCTTTCAATTATCACATCCGCTCTATCTTCAAACGATACATCTACAACCTGGTCAAGCTTTGCTTCTCGAAAATCTTCTTCATCAACAATTCTAATTTCCGTCACAGTCCCCGGGAAATTTAATCCTGAAATATACCACTCTCCAAGCGAATCCAGCATTTGAGCAAACGTGGGCCGCAGGGAGCGTTCAACAAGAGAGTGTTCAATAATCTGTTCCAAATATTCATTACGTTCAATAGGAACAATCACAACATTGAACTCATCAAGTAATGTCGAAATTATTTCTGAAGCTGACATGCTTGCATCATAACTCAGGCGACGTGTGTACATCATCTCCAACAGTTCAATTTGCATTTTTGTCGGCCTGCCAATAATATGCTCTAATTCCTTCCGTGGATATATCGTGATTTCCTCTTCACCCACTGCGTAACGCATAAACAACGCATTCAGCATTTTTGTCAGACTGTCAGCCATCGGCCCACTCAGCGATGCCGATAATCTTGTCGCCCCTCCGGAGGGTAGCTTCCATATCGCTTCATCAGACAAAACAATCCTCACCTCCGCCGGCTGTCCAATATTCTCTAGGGCCTGAGCTATTGTAACATCCTTAAATTCAAACGTAGCTTCCTTACCAAACCTGGCCTGTAATTCTTGTTTATCAGCCTGCACATAGCCGGTACCGGTTCCAATTATTAAGACCGCAACAACAACTTGTTTTAGACTAATCGCTTTCATTTTGTGTCTCCTTTATCCTGAAAATTGTTATTTACATCAGACATGCAAAGTCAGCTTCATCTCTGCTTTGGCCATTATCCGCCACTTTCGGTTCATACGTACGAATGATAATCCAAGATGACCTTTTTACACTTTGGTCATCCCGTCCATTGGAGTCAAGTATCTCGACTTTAGCTAAGCCTTTACTCTCTTCTAACTTTACTACCGCTCTTTGGTTATTCTCTAATTGCACCGTGTTTGGTTTATCCGTTTTAACCATTATCGCAGTAAACACAACAGCCGCAGTCACAATAAGCCCAGCGGCCAACTTAAATACACTCGGATACCATATCGTCGAAGCCTTACTACGCTGTGACCGGTTCAATCCTTGTGATATATCAGCATTTAATTTGTCCCAATCAACGTCAGCCAATTGCTCGCTCGCATTTCGTTCAAGCAAAAGGTCTATTTGGTCGTCTTTCTTTTTCATTCCAGATACTCTTTTAATAATACCTTTAGTTTTTTTCTTGCTTTGAATACATGCCACCTTACGGTTTCAACGGAACAATTCATAATCTCGGCAACTTCATTCTGTGACAAATCCTCAATTCCAAAAAGAACAATCGCTTTTACTTCTTTTTTCGAGAGTTTTAACATCGCCCGCTGTATTGCCTCTTTTAATTCTTCACCGGTCTGGCTTTCCACCGGCGTTAAAGCCTTTTCGCTTTGTTTTCCCTCAATAATCTTTATTTTTTCTGTTCTTCGTTTGGCTGCCCTTCGCCGGCTGATAGCCGTATTGGTAATAATCCGAAAAAACCATGCCTCAAATCGCTTCGGTTTCTCTAATTTGCTAATACTCACATAAGCCTTAATAAATCCATCCTGAACGGCCTCAGCCGCCTCATTGACATTTCCCAATATCCTGACAGCTATCTGCATCGCCGGTTGTTGATACAATCGCACAAGCTCATCAAACGCACCTCGTTCCCCCGCCTGACTGGTACTAACCAGCCTCTCAACATCATCGGTGTTCTCTTTCAAATTGTCATTCACGAATTCTTCCTCGTTCTTATAAGTAGACTCGCTAATCCCACGAACGTTAGTGAATTTTTACAATTTTCTTACCTCCAGGTTTCGCACTTACATTTTAGAATAGTTTTATCAGGAATTTTGCCTTCTTTGAAGTGTTTATCCGGCCTAATCACAACCGTTTCCCTAAAACATCCTGTTCATATTTGACAATTTCCCTTTTATTTAGTATCATTTCCAGCTCTATAATTTATGAAAATATTAATCAGAGAATTCAGGGTAAAGTTGAATACGAGATATGAAGATGCAAGTTAAGCCATTCAAAGCATTTAGGTTTGATAAAGCAGTTGTTGGTGATACAGGTAGTTGTATTGCTCCTCCTTATGATGTTATAAGTCCAGCACAACAAAAAGAACTCTTGAAAAAGAGCGAACATAATATCGTGCGCATAATTAAAGGAAAAAGCACTGCTTCTGATAACGGCGAGAATAACCAATACACAAGAGCCGCTGATTATCTAAATAGCTGGATAAAACAAGGTGTTCTAAAGCAGGATGCTGAGGAGGCTATCTACGCTTATGTCCAGGACTTTGAACTGGCAGGCGAACAATTACAACGTCTCAGTTTCATTGCATTAGGCAAACTCGAAGAATTCGGTGATATTGTTAAGCCTCACGAACAGATATTTGAAGGACCAATGCTCGACAGGCTCAATCTCAAAAGAGCAACTAAAGCTAGATTCGGCCTGGTCTTTATGCTCTATAAAGATGAACAGGAAATCGCAGAGGAAATCATAACGCGGGCCACTAATACAAAACCACTTGTCGACTTCACCGACGAACAGGACGTACGACATCGTCTCTTTGCTATAACCGAAAAAAAAGATATTGAACAAATAGCAAAGATGATGAACAATAAAAGCTGCATTATAGCTGATGGACACCACCGCTACACAACGGGGCTGACTTACTCCAAGGAAAACAACAATCCGTTAACAAAGTACCAAATGCTTGCCTTTGCTAATATCTCTCATAAGGGCCTGGTAGTTTTGGCTAATCACCGACTCGTAGGGAATCTCGAAGACTTTTACTTCGAAAAATTAATTACCGAGCTAAAAGAAAACTTCGAGCTCATCGAGGTCAAATTTGATTTACCTCAAACTAAAACGGATGCAAAGCAAAAAATGCTTACGCAAATGAAAACCGAGCACAACAATGATAAAAAAGCGTTCGGAATATATGGCTCGAATAATGCCTTTTACATCGCCATCTTGAAAGATGAAAAGGCAATGGACGCGGTGGCACCTGATATGAGTTCAACCTGGAGAACGCTCGATGTCTCCATCCTGCATAAGCTCGTCCTGGAGCAACTTTTAGGTATTAACGAAGAAAGGTTGGCCAAAGGGGAAAACCTTCAATATGTAAAAGACACTCCAAATGCGATTGACCAGTTAATCTCAGAAGTTGATTCAGGAAACAAACAAGTTGCTTTCTTTTTGAATCCGGTAAAAATACATCAGCTAAAAAAGGTTACGGACGCCAACGAAAGAATGCCTCAAAAATCAACCTACTTTTTTCCAAAAGTATACACAGGCTTAACAATTCAAAAACTATAATTTTATTGGAGACCGTAAATGATAGATTGGAAAAACCCACCAAGATTATTCATCCCCGGACCGGTAAAGGTCAACGAAGACGTCTTACAACAGCTCGCACGCCCAACGCTGGGACATCGCGGCAAAGAATATTCTCAACTGCACGAACAGACCGTCGATATGCTTAAAAAAATCCTCTTTACTGAACAGAACATTTTTCTCTCTACGTCCTCAGCATCAGGAATATGGGAAGCCGCCATACGCAATTGTGTTGATTTTGACGAAACCGTTCTGGCCACCTGCTGTGGCGCCTTCAGTGACAAATGGGCAGGCGTGGCCAAAAGTTGCGGCAGAAAGGTTGATGAGCTGAAGGTCGATTGGGGCAAACCGACTTTGCCTGAAATGATAGATGAAAAACTCGCTACCGGCAATTACGCTGCTGTTACTCTCGTTTACAATGAAACAAGCACCGGCCTTACAAATCCTGTCTATGAAATCAGTAAAATGATGAAGGAAAAATATCCGGAGGTTCTTGTCTTCGTCGATTCCGTTAGTGCGATGGTTGGCTTGCCTTTGCATTTCGACGAGCTTGGCTGGGACGTAACATTCGCCTCAGTCCAGAAGGCCTTTGCGATTCCACCGGGATTG
>CAZJIR010000252.1:0-4901 GCA_964546095.1 uncultured Pirellulales bacterium | reverse complement strand
CCAAATGGCAAAGACAGAAAGGATATTTTCTTTGAAATGCTCATAATAATGAATTATGTAAAACAGGCGCGCTCCTACGACACCGCCAATTAAAGAATACAAAGCGGCATTAGTAATCAACTGAGGGTCGGGTGTGATATTGCGGCTGAGACGTCTTATAATAGAGACCGCTGCAAGAAAGCCAATAACCATCATCAGGCCATAGCTTTTCAGGGTTACGTGGACGAAAGGTATCTCAAAAAGCTCAGGACGCATTTATTTCTTATCTCGTTGCCCGTGTCTCGTTCGAGCCACGAGCCATTAATCCTTATCCGCTGTTTTTATTTTGTTATTTTCGTCGAGAACAACGATTTTTGGCTTAAATTCTTTAGCTTCGTCAGGTGCCAAAAAGCCAAAGCCAAGAATGATAACGACATCCTTTTTCTTAATCAATTGTGCTGCTGCACCGAGTATTATAATCTTGCCGGAATCAGCTTCTGCGGGTACGACATAGGTTTCCAGTCTGTTGCCATTGGTTATATCAGCGACCAAAACGGACTCGTAAGGTAAAATGCCTGCAGCTTCCATCAGGGCAGAGTCTATGGCGATACTACCGGGGTAGTGCAGTTTTGTGTCGGTAACCGTTGCACGATGCAATTTACTTTTTAGAATTTTTACAAACATAACTGGTGATACGCAGTCCGATTCATTATTCATTACCAAAAATCAAGCCGTCATTTTACATTATTGCCCGGTTGTGTCCAGTAGAATATTATCGATTAAACGAGCGGGGCCAAGTTTAGCAGCCACTGCGGCAAGGATTTTGCCCGTAATTCGGTCGATATTGCAAAGCGTCCCGGCATCGACAATGCTTACATATTCAATCTCTATCGAGGGGACCTGCTTTAATATCCTGCTCATCTCGGCGATGATTTCCGAGGCATCTTTAATACCACCATCGACCATTTGACGACACTTTTGGAGAGATTCGTAAATGCTCGCTGCATCTTTTTTCTGCCGCTCTGATAAATACTGATTTCTGCTGCTGACCGCTAAGCCATTGGCTTCGCGGACCGTTGGGCAGATGACAATTTCCAAAGGCATGTTCAAATCGGCGACCATTCGTTTGATAACGATTGCCTGCTGAGCGTCTTTCTGGCCGAAATAGGCAATGTCGGGAGCAACGATATTAAATAACTTGGCACAGACGGTAGTTACTCCTCGAAAGTGGCCGGGGCGAGAACGACCACAGAGAGATTCGGTTAATTTCTCGACGTTTACCCACGTTAGCTTTTCGAGAGGATACATTTGTTCAGGTGTCGGAGCGAAAACGACATCAACGCCTTTGTTTTCACAAATTTTCAAGTCAATATCCAAGGGACGGGGATATTTTTCAAAGTCTTCGGCGGGGCCAAACTGTGTAGGATTTACAAAGATACTGACGACGATAAAATCACACTTCTCCGCCGCCGCTTCGATGAGTGAGATATGGCCAATGTGAAGTGCACCCATTGTCGGGACAAGACCGATAGTTTTACCGTCTATGCGGGCGGCTTTTACAAAACTTCTAACTGATTCTATTGTTTTAGCAACTTTCATTGTTATATTTTAGATTGCTTCGCTTCCGACTTCGCTGAAGCTACGTCGGACGAGTCGCTCGCAGTGACGGAAAGGCCAGTCACATAATATTTTATCTGGTTCGCTAGGTGTTCGATATCGGCGTCTTTTGTATAGTCCAGTTCCGATGAGAGTTTACGGATAACAGGGCAGATTTTCCAACGGTCAAATAACTGTTCATAATCAGCGTTGAGCTTATCTAAAAACTGCTGTTCGATTTTCTGCTCGTAGGGGCGGTTGCGTTTGTGAATGCGCTGGAGGCAATTTTGCGATGAATCAAACAGATAAATCACTAATAAAGGCAAAGCGACCTTCGAATTGGAAGACTGATAAATCTTCTCGTACAAGACCAATTGCTCAGGGGTCAGCGTTTCTTTGCTATAGATAAGCTCCTTGTCGAAGATATAGTCACTTATGTATATTTTTCCAGCTTTTAAGGTATTATAGTTCAACTGCTCGACTCTGCTGGTGAGGAAATATAATTGAGAATCCAGTGCAAGCTCTTTTTTGCCCGCGTAAACATCAGGCATGAAGGGATTGGTGTCGTAAGGCTCGGGCAACATCGGGCAATCAAGGCGGCTCGACAGCTCCTTTGCCAGCGTGGTTTTTCCAACACCTATAACGCCTGCTATACTGATAAGCTGAGGTAAATCAGGATTAAGGGTAAAATCACAGCCGTTCAACCGGCCAGCCAATTCACGAACAGTTTCCTGAAGAACGGGATGCAGTAATTCCGGTTTCAGTTCGTAAAGACCATTCAGTACAAATGAGCGTAAGTGCATTTGCGGATGCGGGATTATCAAATCGGGGCTATCGATAACCTCATTACCAAATAACAAGATGTCCAAATCGATGGTTCTGGAGGACCATTTCGCTTGGCGTTCCCTGTCAAGTAAGTTTTCAATATCGATGAGAGATTTGAGTAAATCATCGGGGCTAAGTGTTGTTTTCAATTCGGTGACGGCGTTTAAATATTGCGGCTGATCGGCATTGGCTAATGGAGCGGTTTCGATTAGCTCACTTACACGAGTAACTTCGACGCCTGTAGCACCAGTGAGCATTTTCAGGGCAGAATTTATGTAGTTCTGCCTGTCGCCTAAATTGCCGCCCAGACCGATATATGCTGTTATTTCCGACATCAAGATATAGCCTTGATACGTTCAAGTGCTTTTTTAACATTTTCCGGCTGGCCGAATGCAGTAAGGCGTACGAATCCTTCTCCGGCTGAGCCGAAGCCGGCACCGGGGGTAGTAACAACGTGTGCTTTACTAAGTAATTTGTCGAAGAATTCCCAGGAACCTACACCATCGGGTGTTTTGAGCCATATATAAGGCGCGTTGACGCCGCCGTAAACAGTATAGCCGATATCACTGAGTGTTTCGCGGATAAGTTCGGCGTTGCTCATATAGATATCAATAATCCGCTGGTTTTGCTCTTTGCCCTTCGGAGAATAAACAGCGGCGGAACCGACCTGTGTTACATACGAGACGCCGTTAAATTTTGTGCAGTGGCGTCTTTTCCATATCGGGGCGACATCAACCGCTCGGCCATCTTTTGTGTAGGCTTTCAATTGCTTCGGGACAACTGTGAATGAGCATCTAAGACCTGTAAAGCCGGCGGTCTTCGAGAAGCTACGAAACTCTATGGCGACTTCTTTAGCACCATCAATTTCGTATATCGAGTGTGGTATTTCAGGCTCAGAGATAAATGCCTCGTAAGCAGCGTCGAAAAGAATTATGGCTTTATGCTCACGTGCAAAATCAACCCATTTTTTTAACTGCTCTTTTGTAGCTACTGCGCCAGTTGGATTATTGGGAAAACACAGATATATCAAATCGACCTTCTCTATTGGCAGGTCTGGAATAAAACCATTCTGCTCGGTACAGGGCATATAAACAAGCCCTTCATAGGTACCGTTTTCCGCCATCCCACCGGTCCTGCCGGACATTACGTTGGTATCCACATATACGGGATAGACGGGGTCGGAGACGGCCACGATATTTTCAAGGCCGAAGATTTCAGGCATATTGCCTGTATCACATTTTGCACCATCGCTGACGAATATTTCGTCAATATCGATATCGACGCCACGGGATTTGAAGTCGTTGTCTCTTATTGCCTCTCTTAGAAAGTCATATCCTACGCCGCCATCATCATAGCCTCTGAAAGTCTCCATGCAGCCCATTTCATCGACCGCTTTTTTCATCGCTTTAATGACAGCCGGGGCAAGCGGCTGGGTGACATCGCCGATACCCATACTGATTATCTCGGCATTCGGATTAGCTTGTTGAAAGGCACGTCTTCTTCGGCCTATTTCAGGAAAGAGATAGCCTGCCTGTAATTTTAGGAAATTTTCATTTACTTTAGTCATACTTGTTCCTTGATACTCGATTTTTCGCATTCGCTAAAGCTACGGCGTACAAGCGATACAGAAGTGAATAATTTTAGTGGCTGAGAGGGGATGCGTCAAGGGTTTGTATCAAACCTGACGTTCAATATTGAATTACGACAATCGATTTATAATTGTCAGGGATTTGTCAGTTCCCCCCAAAGCCGGGACACTTCCAGAAACCACTGAGCCTTGGTTGATCGGACGCGAATAACACGTTTATCTTCTCTCTCTTATTCTTCATCTGAACTATCTGTTTGACCTACTTTTTGGTATGCTTATGCAATGCTGAACCTGCTGGAATTATCTTGACATCGAGATGAAATTACGGTATTACGAGACGTAAAGCTTGCAGGAGTGGTTCAGTGAAGTGTATATGGGGAATCCCGTATTAATGAGTGCTAAACACTGGCAAAAAAGCAGGAAATCACTATCGCATACTGAAAGAGGCTTCCGGCGTCTTGAAAATCAGAGAAAATCGCAAACTGGTGAAAGTATTGTTTCCAAAATCTTCAGGAACAGACGAAAACAAGAGGACAAAAAACAAGTACCGCCAAGTGTGATAACCGGCTGGCGTTTGTGGCTGTTTCGCGTTATCGCTCTTACAATATTTCCGGCTCTGTTGTTGTTGCTTGACTTGTCTCTGAGGATAGCCGGTTACGGTTTTTCTTCCAATGCGATTATTAAATTTCAGGCCGATGGAAAAGACGTCTGCTGTAACAATGTCAAATTTGGCTGGCGGTTCTTTCCCCGAAACATTGCACGTGAATCTGAGCCGTTCATTTTTCCCGCCGACAAGCCGGACGATACTTGTCGAATTTTTATACTCGGTGCTTCTGCTGCTCAGGGCTTTACGGAACCGTCGTTCAGTTTTGGACGGATGCTGCGAGAAATGCTGCATGAGAAATATCCGGCC
>CAZJIR010000251.1:0-4902 GCA_964546095.1 uncultured Pirellulales bacterium | reverse complement strand
TTTAGCAACAAAAATACTTATATTAATCGGACTGGGGCAGATACTCCGCCGGATTTTACCTGTTATTGAAGAGTCAAAGACACTTGTCTAAAAGGAGGTTTGCAAATGATTAACATTCGACTGGATTACATACTTTTAGACAATAAGATGAAGCTGAAAGATTTAGCTCAGGCAACAGGTCTGGCGGTAAATAATCTATCCATTCTTAAAACCAACAAGGCACGTGCGATTCGATTTTCCACCTTAAACAGCTTATGTAAAGCATTGAACTGCACGCCCGGTGATTTGATTGAGTATGTCCCTGATGAGAATGAGAAAACCTGATTTTACTCTAAATGCACTACGCCGGTTTGCCTGTCCGCCTCAAGGCTGGCTTTTTTGATAGCATCATAAAGTTCGCGGGGCCTGCGTATCTTTTGAAAAACAAACTCCGGGTCCGACTTATCTGTCGTTATCAATCCAACCGTACCGATTCCGAAAATACAATCTAAAAGGCTCCTGCGCATCTTTAAGTCTATAACTCTGAACATATCCAGGTTATCAACCTGCCTGTCGAGAATGCCCCTGCTCCATTCAATCCTGTCCGGTGAAATTTCATAATAGGTCATCTTGAGCTTGACTATTTTTAACAGAAGAATAAGGACAACAATGATGCCAAGTCCAAGGCCAGCAATAAATCTGATTCCACCAACCATCAGGCTCTGGCTTTCCGTGAGTTTCAAATTCAGCAGGTTATCAACCATGTTTTCAAGAGGAAACCTTACCAAAAGAACCGCGATAACAATTAAAATTGTTCCCTTAACCATCGTCGGCACTGTTCCCCACAGGGAAGGTCTGCCCGCAAACAGGATATTATCGTCATCGTTTGTTTCTTCGTCCTCGGAAGACCGCGAATCCGATTCCATGCCCGCTTTCATAGCCCTTGCTTTGTCACTATTAAGAAATTCCCCGCAGAATCGGCACTTAATAGCAGCAGCTCGAATCATCTCGGCACAAAATGGACACGGTTTTGTTTCAAAATTAACCAAACTCATCAAATTATATATCGGAAAAAAATATGAATTTGAGCAGGAGATTCTTTCCAACATCGCCTCTGAAAAGCCAATTAGACGGATTTCAGGATTACAAATGAATATAAAAGATGAAAAACCATGGTTTCTGCCGAGATTTCCAAAAAAACAGTTCTTTTCGATCCTGCTTAACACCATCCTTATTAATTTAACATAACATCTTGTAAATAAATATGTTATAGACCACCCTCTTCTAATATTGCAAGTTGTTAGATAAAAAATTTCGTAAAAAATGTAAAATAGACTTGACAAAATGTAAAGTTTACTTTACATTTCAAATATAGAGAAACTAAGCAACACAAGAAATGGAAAAGCATAAGGTAAGAACCAAAAAGAAGCATTTGATATGAAAGATTTTGAAAAGGTAACATTATGAACAGGCAGCAAAAAATCGCAAAGTTCAATCTAATCGTAGTATTAGTAGCTATTACACTTAGCATAACAGCATTCGGTATAGCTCACTTGGTTGCCGGCTTACCTATACAACGGGCGCTTGGCGGATTTGGATTTATTGGTCTCATTGGTTTTGCCGGACTCTCTCCCCTCTTATATAAACAAGGCCTGGGTAAGGTGAGTTTCGATGAGCGAGACGTTATCATTAAGAAAAAAGCTATGCTGGGAGCCTACACGATTTTCTGGGCACTTTTTGTATTGGCGGCTATGATTCCGTTTTTCATCCTTGGGCCGGATGGAACAATATCTGTTAAATACCTGCCGGCTATGGTCTTCGGGGGTATGTTTACGGTCATTCTCGTACAATCAATCGTAACGCTCGAAGAATATGGCTGGAAGGATAAAGGAGAAAAATCATGAATAATACAAAGGTAGAATCATGGATTTATTTCTTTTTGGGATTAGCTTGTTTTCTCATCCCGGGCACAGTCGCCGTATTCATTGCTTATGACAGGGGAATATCCTTCGTGCCGGTGTTCATGTTCGCAAGCATTGTTATCTGGGGCGGTTTATTCTGGCTATTTCCTTTTATTTGTGACAAGTTCTGCAAAGGCAAAAAGAAGGTTGATTTCGATGAGCGGGACCAGTTAATCCATAAAAAATCAGTCATGGTAGCGTATATTGTACTTTGGTTATATTTCGTTGCCGCATGCGTGACTGCCTGGTGCATCGTCGGGCCACATGGCTCCATCTCAGTCAACATTATGCCCCTGACACTTTTAGGAGGCCTTGCCATCTTCACAACTGTGCAGGGTCTGGCTTCCCTGATTCAGTACCGGCGTGGGGGCAAAAATGTCGAAAAGTAACTTAACCAATAACATCCGCAGGCTGCGCTTCGAGAATGACCAGATGACCCAACAGGAACTGGCCGACAAAGTAGGTGTCACTCGCCAGACTATCATCGCCACCGAAGCCGGCAAGTATGCGCCCTCACTGCCCCTTGCCTTTAAAATAGCCCACGCTTTCGGCGTACCGATAGATGCTGTATTTCAATACGAGAATGAGAATTCTTAGTGCCCCGGCTTAAATCAATCTACGATGCCACTGCCTATTTGAATTCCTGTAATAGTTCCAGCAATTTGCGGTCGAGCTTATGGCCGTGAAAATCCTCATATTCCACATCTTTTCGGCCGGAATCAACAATGCCGAAAGAACCGCGTAAATTCCAAACTGCCAGGCCTATGCCGTGACCTGTAAGTATTTCTAAAACATCGCGCAGCCATGCGAGCACGACTTTGTGCGGTGTTTTATTATAAGCGCCGCCTTCGCCACAATGCACACCAACACCCTTTTTTGCAAGGTCGGCCCATTTTTGATAATGCTGTTCCATGCGTTTACGGTCCCAGCCGTTGCCGGGCCAGGCAGGTTCTGGGAACCTGTCACCATTGACCCATGAGGCCTTATAATGACTGACGAACATTGGCTGATACGCACGAGTACTCTGCGCTATTCTGAGGTCGGCCAATTCCGGCGCCGGCTCATTGCCCCAGCTCATACCATCAGCTACGATAATACGGTCGGGATTAATTTCACGAATAGCCACTACGGCAGTCCGGACTACGCGCTCATGGTCGGCCCGGCTCATACGCTCACCAATAGAAGGCGGCTCATTGATTAAATCGAAACTGAGCTTATCTTTCGAAATGCCTTGATAGCGATTGGCAAGTGTCTGCCAGTGGAAACAAAACGCATCGAGAGGCTCTTTATCTTTCCAGAGATTGAACGGCTCGGTGAATTCCCTGTTTACCGAATAGCCCGGGCCGCGATGGAAATTCAGGCTTATATGGAGACCGTACTTGTCAGCAAGCTGCACGGCCCGGTCGATTTTCTCCAACATTGGCTCATGGAGCTTATAGTCGTTTCCATCTTCTATCCACAGCCGATAGCACATAGGCAAACGAACAAAGTCAAAGCCCCAGTCGCGCATCCAGCGAAAATCATCTTCGCGAAAATCGCCTCTGCTTCGCATCGTGAACATTTCCAGCAGGTTAAAACCTCGCCACCGCGGCAGAACCGTTTGTGCCCTGGATTTGCTCGTTTTTTTCTCTTTTATTTGCGCTCCGGCATATTTGGGTAGTGCCGCTGAAACGGCCCCAGCCGCCACTATTTTCAAAAATTCCCGCCGATTATTATTCATAGGACTTGCCTCCTGCATGAAAAACGATTCGTAACCTTTGAATTTGAACATTGACTACTGTGTGAAAATAGTAAATATTAAATGTAAAATAGTCAATAAGAAATAACAAACTATGGCATTACCCACAATAGCAATAATAGGTCGGCCGAATGTCGGCAAGAGTAGTCTGTTGAATGCGCTGGCAGGTTCGATGATAAGTATTGTCGAGCCGACAGCCGGCGTTACAAGAGACCGTATCAGTGCATTTATTGGAAGAAACGAGCACTACTTCGAGCTAATTGACACCGGCGGATACGGGATAGTTGACTCCGACCGGCTCAGCGAGCACATAGAACAACAAATCCTTCAGGCAATCGAATCGGCGCAGCTTGTAGTGTTTATGGTCGATATTCGTGATGGGCTTATGCCCCTGGATACAAAAATAGCTCAGCTTTTGCGTAAACATGACCTCAACGTCATCGGTGTTGCGAACAAGGCCGACACAGCAAAGATGTTCCCAGCCGCTGCTGAATTTACCAAGTTGGGTTTCGGTGAATTTCTGTGTATCTCAGCGAAGAATAATATCAATAAAGAGGTCCTGTTAGATAAAATATTTGAGAGAATCGAGCATTTGGAGACCGGCAGGCCTACAGAGCCGGCGATGAAAATAGCTATAGTCGGTAAGCGAAACGCCGGCAAAAGCACCCTTGTAAACGCCATGGTCGGTTCCGAGCGTGTAATTGTGAGCGAGACGCCGGGCACTACCAGAGATGCCGTGGATGTACGGTTCGAAAAAGACGGCAAGACCATTATTGTAATTGACACAGCAGGGATAAGAAAGAAAAGCAAGATGGCCGACAGCATTGAATTTTACAGCTATGTTCGTGCGACAAGGTCGATTCGCCGCGCCGATGTGATACTTTTTATAATTGATGCCACGGTGCCAATTGCGCAAGTCGAAAAGAAATTAGCCAGGTTCATCACAGAAGAATGCAAAAGTTGTATATTAATCATCAACAAATGGGACCTTGCCAAAGATTCGGCCTCTACCGATGATTACCATGAGTATTTAACCAAACTATTGCCGGGCCTAAAATATGCACCGATAGCCTTTACTACGGCGACCGAGGCAAAGAACGTCCAGAGCGTTCTGGACTTGGCGGCGGAAATTTTCAAGCAAACAACAACGTGGATACCAACCGTTAAACTAAATAAGGTATTCGAAATTATAAAACAGGAAAAAACCGGCACCGCTAAAGGCAA
>CAZJIR010000250.1:0-4930 GCA_964546095.1 uncultured Pirellulales bacterium | reverse complement strand
ATTGTGGTCCAGAATGAAGGTATAGACACGAGTGATGCCGGGACCGTATCCGCACAGGGCGATCTCCACATCCCCGTCACCGTCAAAATCTGCTACGCTCATAGGGCCCTCTGAGGTGTAACGCCGCTGCCACAGAAACGTGCCATCGCCCTGGATGGCATAGAGACCATCGCTGTCTCTGGATTCTTCATCAAGGGCGACAATAATCTCACTGTCGCCGTCGCCGTCCAAGTCTGCAAGGATAGGGCTGCCGATTATGTAAGCGTACCAATAGTCGCCGACATCTACAGGCCAACCATCCACCACCTCACCGGTCTCCACATGCAGGGCGGTGGCCATAACATTCCAGTCATCCACTATAACTATTTCGTAATCGCCATCACCATCGATGTCTCCCACCCCCAGGCCCGAGGCTGTCAATGAATCCAGCTCAGCGGGCCACCCGGGAAGAGACGTTCCGTCCTCTTCCCAGATGGTTATTGTGCCTGCGTAAAACCAGTAGTAGTCTTCGCCAAATGACACCGATGCCTGGACGATTTCATTTCGACCGTCACCATCCACATCGAGACACAATGGGCTACCTAAGTACTCTTCACCTGCTAAAACTTCTGTATCTTCATCTTCGGTTTCCTCTGGCAATGGCCAGGGAGCCTGGTTAGGTGCAAATTCAAAGCCAAATATCTTGCGGTCGGTATGCGTGAAGCCATCCGTAGTAACGCGAAGACGTAATTCGAATACACCCACGCCGGGATTAGCAAATGAAAGATGAACGAGACCGTTGGGCTCTGTAGGAGAACCGCCTTCACTGAGCAGGACCCAATCATTTCCCCCATAGCTGCGGTAATCGAGCTGATAGGAATCACCGTGGACGAACAGAACCAGAGGAATGTCATTAACGTCCGGTACCAAGACCTGTGTCTGTCTTGGCTCGACGATTTCTCCCAAAGGATGCCTTTGGTCTGCCGCCATAAGGGCCTGGTAAGCGTTGACACGTCCTGTGCCGATATAGCCCAGGTCAGGCTCAACATCCCCGTAGTATACAGGGTCGGTAGTGTTTTCTAAGATTGCTCTGACCTCCACATGTGTTAGTTCCGGCCGATGTGCGAGCACCAACGCTCCCACGGCTCCTACATAAGGAGCCGAAAATGATGTTCCTGCCGTAGCAATATATTCATCTCCTAAATCCGTTGTAACAATATCCGTACCGGGCGCGGTGATATCCACCCAGAGGCCGAAACTACTGTGGCCGGTCTTGATGTCTTCGCCATTCGTGGAGGCAACCGCCATAACATTGTAATACGCCGCCGGATAATTCGGCTTAGTTGTGTCATCGTTGCCAGCACTGGCTGTAAGCAGAACACCTTGTGCAAAGGCATTGTCAATCGCTTCTTTAACGATAGGGTCCCCATCAGGACCGAAATCGTCGGAGCCAAAACTCATATTCAGGACATTGGCACCGTTGGCCGCGGCATAATCCAGCGCCTCAGCCACCTCGTCCGAGGCAATATAAAGACTCAAACGAAGGACCATTATACTGCATTGCCAGTTGATACCGGAAACTCCCTCACCGTTATTGCCCACTGCGGCAATTACACCGGAAACCATTGTGCCGTGACCGGCAATGCCCAATCCGAAGTCGTATTCCGGAGTAACCTCATTGCTGTCATCCTCGAAGTTCCACCCATAAACGTCATCGATATAGCCGTTCTCATCATCATCCACTTCGTTATTGGGAATCTCGTCTTCATTAATCCAGATATTGTCCTTTAAATCAGGATGATTAACATCAACGCCAGTATCCGGCACGGCGACCACAACATCCCGACTGCCGGTGGAAATGTCTCAGGCGTCGGACATTTGAATCAGTTGATGAGCATATTGGTCTGGAAACTCCGGGTCATTAGGCTCGGCGCAGCGCTTATATATGTAGTTGGGTTGGGCATACTCAACCTCCGATTCGTTTTTGAGCCGGGCGCATATCGACTGAACATCCTCCTCGGTTCTTAGCAGGTAAAATCGTGACAACTCTACATTCTTAGAACGACGAGCAGGCTCCATCGTCCCTGTTCTGGATCTTGCGCCAGTTATCTGATTTTTAGTATTTCCTCCTTGTTTTAACCGCTCATGAACACCCTTGAACACGGGCCCCTCATCCTGCAGTCCATATTTAGTTTGCAGGCGAAGGAGAATTGCTCTGTCTCTTGCCACTATTGTAGAGTAAGGTATAGATGAAACGGAAATATCACCCGTTTGCTCGCCTTTGAGCTTAACAATAACCTCACCCAGCACATATCCTGCCTCAGCAACTGCCGATTTTCTCGCCCCCATTCTATCGGTTTTAGTAAGCTCATCCTGCTCCGATATAGGTTCTGCCTTCGATACACCAATAAACGCAACCTGTACAACAGCCATTAAAATCAACAATCCTGTTTTCACTGACAATCTGCTTATGTTTGTTTTGCTCGTACTCATTTTCTCTCCTTCCCTTCTTAAAATCATTTATCTCAACTTTAAAATTAGTTCAATTCCAATGCCTTTTCACCAGTAGCGCCTTTCGGACGCTCTCAAAGCACTGGTAGATATATTTATGGATTGCGTACAGAACTTTTTCACTCCTCACATATCAATCTGCATTTACGGAAACCGCTCTTACTATACTAATAACCAAAATCACCAAAGTCAACAAAAAATGATACTCGATTATATAGAACTCCGATTTATACCTTCGATATTACAAAGTCCGGCCAGAGCGTGCCGAAGGGTCAGTTCTCATGGATTCAGTTCCCACCAGAGGCGTGGATAGTCTTCGCCTTCGAGAATCCACCAGATGTCTTCAGTGCCGTTTTCGGTTTCGTCCACAAAGTCCCAGCCGGCATCGGTGAATGTACTTTGCATCTGCATTTCAGCCGTGGTCTTACCCGTTCCACCACCACTAGTGCTCTGGCCACTGCTTTCAATGTCCCAGAAACTCCTGCTCACTCTATCAGGATGTCCTTTCCCTACCAGGCCACCGACATTCCTTCTCCCTAAAACGCTGCCTGTTGCATAACAGTTTTTGATTATGCCAGACCAGTGACCTCCCACCAAGCCGCCGACTCCTCGATTGCCCGAAACCATACCTGTAGCAAAGCAGTTGATGATTGTGCCCCCCGATTCGTTCGATCCCACCAAACCGCCAATATGACTTCCCGGCTCCACAAAATCACCATTAGGATCCTGACTTGCCGACACGCTGCCGCTTGCGTAGGAGTCGGTGATTGTTCCGGAAGTATTCCATCCCACCAGGCCTCCAATCCATATTGTACCTGTTACGCTGCTGGTTGAATGAGAGGCGGTGATTGTACCGTAATTCCATCCCACTAATCCGCCAATTACCGAACGGCCGGCTATCATACCACCGGTTAAATGAGAGGCGGTGATTGTGCCTAAATTCCATCCTGCAAGTCCGCCGGAGATACCTGAATTTTCCCCGCTAATTATAATCACGTTTTCCATATTTAGTTCTTTGACCTTGCCTGTCTCGTCAATCCGGCCAAGCAAGCCAAGATAATCGTTATCTACCCCTTCCGTATCTATGGAAAGATTCCTTATTGTGAAACCTGCACCGTCAAATATACCTGAAAAGCATTGTATTATCGCCTGAGTATAAGTTCGGCCTGATAAATCTATATCTGATACGAGCTTGAAATATATTTCCTCCTGATATATTCCGCCCACCAGCTCAAGTTCATTCGCATCTGAAATAAGGTATGGCTCACTTTGGGTTCCACGGCCCTGTAGAAACTCTGACAAAACGTTTATATTTATCATTCCACTTTGCTGCTGCTCCCAGGCTAAGCGTGGATAGTCATTACCTTCATCAATAGTCCACATTGCAGGCTCTGCAATCCAATGTAAGAAAGTTTTCGTATCTTTCATTTGAAGCGTTGTTTTACCTTCTGCGACTGCACTTTCAGTCTGGCCTGATGTTTCAATATCCCAATAAGAATAGAAAACCCTTCCGCCACCATAAGTGTCCCCTACAAGACCACCGACCCAACGCTCACCTGAAACACTTCCGGTTGAATAGCAGTTGATGATTGTGCTCCCCAATTCGATATATCCCACCATGCCACCAACAAAAGATTCTCCAGAAACACTACCTGTCGAATAACAATCAGTAATTGTGGCGTAAAAGCCAAACATCTCACCCACCAATCCACCAATAATACTCCCTCCAAAAACGTTGCTTCTCGAGTAACAGCTTGCGACGGTACCGTCGTTTTCCCCAATCAAACCACCGATCGCAGAGTTACCGCTAACACCGTTATTCATTGAGTAACAGTTTATAATAGTGCCCTCGTCACCGTTTATTCCCACCAGGCCACCAATATAAGCTGCTCCCGAAACGCTGCCGCTTGAATAGCAGTTCAAGATTAGAGACCTACTCGCTCCCGCCAGGGCGCCAACAGAAAAATAGGAGCCAGTGATGTTGACATCCACTACTCCCAAGTCCTTAACCTCGGAGCCGGACTTCAATTGGCCAAACAACCCCAGGTAGTCCTCACCCCTGATTGTTAGATTCGAGATCGTGTGGCCGTAACCGTCAAAGACACCTGTGAAACGCGAACCATGAAAACCCCGTGTGTCCGCATCAGTATCCGAAGCGATGACCGCCCTGTCGAAGACTTTTCGGCCGGGGAGATTGGGGTCTAAATCGATATCAGCGGTCAGGACGAAATGCTTATCGTAATCTTCAGGACTCTCGCCGAGCAGAATCAAATCCTCTGCCGTTGCTATTCTGTATGGATCATTTGGCTCTCCCGTACCGCCACCGTATTTGGCTTGGGTAGGTAAGCTAAAAAGACAAATTAAAATCAGAATTATCTCGCATTTGATAATTATCCTGCACATTTTGATTCTCCCTTCATTTATTCAATCAAGACAAAAA
>CAZJIR010000249.1:2689-4942 GCA_964546095.1 uncultured Pirellulales bacterium | reverse complement strand
TAGCTTTAGTTGCCACCATCCGATAACAAACTCAAAACTCGATAATTATCAACTTATAAAAAGCCTTGTCAAAGAAAATTTGCCGTTTCTTTATGGAAACACAGCGATTGGAAGAAAATCGGCCTTTTTGCCCTGCGGGTTTAGATGTTTTTTACTGCAAAGCCTGCCGGTATCAGTTAATACGACATTAAAGAGTATCTTGTTTTTCGATTCTCGATACTCGATTCTGGATGCTGGACGGAAGATGGACGATGAGCGATGGACAAGGGAGGAAAAACGAAGAGAAGAATAGTGAATTCCGTTCCGTCTGAAGCCGGACTCCGTCAAAAGACACTCGCCTCGTGGCGAAGCAAGCCGGATCTTCGACATAGGCTAAACTGGATCTTCGATATTTAAGGAGATGGTTTGGTTGTGGTGCCGGAGGCCAGCTTTCGAATGATTAATGATGAATGATGATTGATTATTTGATGGATTCCTGCTTTCGCAGGAATGACAATTTATACAGCATTTCTACCGTAGGCCAGCATGAGAAACTTACAGTATTACGAAGTCCCGTTAGTCCCGTAAGGGACGCCTTACGGCGGGACGAAGAAAATATAAATGGTATCGAACGAAGGTAGAAATGTTATTCGCGAGCTGGATGGCAGGACGAAGTAAATCAAAATAATACCGAGCCGCAGGCAGCACAAGCCTACACTGCTATACTATACAGTGCGAGGTATGACTTGTTTTATCGCTTGGTACATTAGGATGACAATAGGACTAAGATGAGCATAGTAAAAACTACACTGCTATACTATACAGTGCGAGGTATAGCGATATTTTTTCATTAGGTACATCAGGACGAAAATAGGACTAAGGTGTGCACAGCAAAGACTACACTACTATACCTTGCAGTGCGAGGTATGACATGTTTTGTCGTTCAATAATTAAGGAAGACAATAGTACTACCTCGCAATGCGAGGTAGCGCGAAACGGCAGGGATTTCTGTAGACATGGATTTCGCTTAGGACATGGTTTTGATTTGTTGGTTGCTGTTTGTTGCATTTCTGCCGGAGGCGGCAAGAAATTTTCGATTTATGAATTACGATTTTAGATTTGAGACAGCAGAATTACCCCACCGTTTAGACTTGACATGCGTGGCTAAGAAGACTATTGTTACACATGGATTAATGCGAGCATGGATTTCACGGATTTACGCGGACAAAAGCTTCACGGACTAACACCGACATAAGTTTCAAAGATTAAATTAACGCGGAATTTTTTTAAAATATTTTCAAATTTCTTATTGACGTAGGTTGCAATCAAAGGTAAGATAATCTTACGTAACGTAAGATTATATGAGGTGCCTTATGAATAGGAAGAAAATATACAATTTAGTAGTCGAAAAACTGAGATCAATTCAAGACATAAGTGAGGGAGAAAATGTGGTGATTAACGAAGATACGGTGCCAATTGGTGGATTAGCAGGCTTTGACAGCCTCAATGGGCTGGAGTTCACAACCATGATATCCGAGGTTATACCACTCGATAAAAACGTTAGATTATGCGTATCGTTTGACGGAAAGAAGCCTTTGAGCGTAAAGCAGATAGTCAGTAAACTTATGGATATCTGTGGGATTTAGTTGTAAGGAGAAGGAAATGGCAAAGAACGATAAAGGTCGTGAAGAAATAGGAACCCGGCTACGAACGGCGCGTGAGTTGGCCGGACTCTCACAAGCACAGGTTGCCAATATGCTCTCGCTACACCGACCTTCTGTATCCGAAATGGAGGCTGGAAGAAGAAGAGTATCGGCGGAAGAGCTGACTAAATTAGCGGCGATTTACGATGTAAATCTGTCTTGGCTTGCGGGTGCTGAGCCCGATGAACAAGAAGAGAGCGAAAAGATAAGATTAGCCGCCCGTGAGCTTGCAAAACTAAAACCAGCAGACTACAAGAGGATGATTCACCTACTGAAAGTATTGAGATTAGATGAGGGAAAGTAATAATGAGGTGGAGAAAAGACTTATCTCGCAATGGACTTATCGAAGCCCTACGTCTGCGACAAGCTCATAAAGTTGAATTACATGAAGCTGTATGTCCTTATGATTTAACGGAGAAAATGGGAATTAAGGTGTATTTTGACAATAGTATGCCAAGCATGGAAGCTGCCTATATTAATGATACCCCTCCGAAGATCATAGTGACGTCGTTGCGACCAACTGGACGCATGGCGTATAGCTGCGCACACGAGCTCGGACACCATGTCTTTG
>CAZJIR010000249.1:1668-2679 GCA_964546095.1 uncultured Pirellulales bacterium | reverse complement strand
AGAATCCGGACAGGATTAAGCATAGTGATCAGGAATTCCTTGCCGAGGTTTTTGCCGGTTTTCTACTAATGCCAAAGCTGGCAGTCAGCTATGGTTTTTCACGACGTCAATGGTCGTGTCACGATTGCACACCGAAACAGGTATTTGTTGTCTCTGGATGGTTGGGAGTAGGTTATTCAGCACTAGTGAATCATATGTGTCACTCATTAAAAATGATCAGTTTGGAAAAAGCAAAGGAATTATATAAGGTTCCAGTAAAGAGAATCAAGAGGGAGTTAATCGGGAAGGAATTGAAATACAATTTATTTTGGGCTGACCAATATTGGATTGGACGTCCAATAGATATCCAAGTAGGTGACGTTATTGTTGTGGAAGAGAGTTTTAGATTTGAGGGAAATGCTGCTGAGCCTACATCATTAGGGCTAGCGAAGAAGTCATTCGTGGGTAAACGCCCAGGGATTGGACGGTTATATGACGATGGCTCGTGGGCTGCATTTGTGCGAGTTTCGCGGCAAGAGTATAAAGGTTGGAGTCGGTATCGACATTTGGAGAATCCCGAACATGAGTGAACAAAACAAGTCCTTTATTATAAACGAAGATGATGTGAATTTGTCTGTTGCATGGGCTAGAGCTCTATTAGCGGCTGTGAGTCCAAGGAGAAGAGAATTGGTCCCATTAATTGTAAGGGTGGGTAAATTTGACGATGGGGAACCTTATGAGGATAGGACAATTCGGGAGTCACTTGATAAAGCCTTAGCGAAATTGGGTCGGCAATCCTGCCACACAGTAGCGAACACTATTTTTCCACAGTCTTTTTGGAATCACGAGAAAGACCGGACTACTTTATATCAACGATACAAAACAGTTCTGCCAAAATTGAAAGCCGTCGAATCTCGAAATTGTCGAGGTTTATATTTTGAGAGACTCATTGCATATGAGCCAAACAAAGGTAGCAATCCCAATATGAACAAATCAAATCAATTGGAACAAATTATAGGAACATACCTTAAG
>CAZJIR010000249.1:0-1658 GCA_964546095.1 uncultured Pirellulales bacterium | reverse complement strand
AGCGTTCTCCAAGCAGCAATATTCGATCCACGGCGTGACCACTTGGAAGGACCATTCCTGAAATTCCCATGTTTGCAACACGTGACTTTCGTTCCATGTGGGAAATGTGGAATGGCAGTGAACGGCTTTTATGCGATGCAGTATCTATTTGAACGGGCATATGGAAACTACTTAGGACTCTGTCGCCTCGGGAACTTTGTTGCACATGAGCTAGGCCGTGAGCTTGTGCAGATGAACTGTATGATCGGAATAGGAAAAGTTGATGTTAACAGTTCTGACGTCAAAGGCTTAATCAAGGATTTGAAAAATAGACTGGCAAAAATAGAATAATCCTCATATGATGCAACGGCAAGAGACATGAGTCTCTGGCAGTACGAAGCTTCAAAAGTTCAGCGTCTAAAGTATAATAACGAAAATACGCCACAATAATTCCAAAGGACAGGATGCAAATTCATTGTCAAATAGAGCCCGCTAAACCTACCGTAGTCTACGAGACCTACTGGCGATTTGCTGCAGAGCGACAGGCAATTTTCTTCAAAAGGATTGAGGGAGCACTCTTTCCATGGACTGTAGATCCGATCCTGAAGAGATACAAATTTACGAATGCCTATAGAGCCTCGGATAGGGCAAGCCAGTATCTGATACGAAATGTCATTTACCAAGGGATCAGTTCAATAAAAGAAGTGTTTTTCAGAATTATGCTTTTTAAGCTCTTCAACCGAATTGAGACATGGAAACTGCTGGAAGAGCAGTTTGGGGAGATAACTTATGAACACTATTCATTTGAGAGATATGACGAGGTTCTGACTTCTGCTCTGGCCAAAGGACGCATTTTTTCCGGAGCATATATTATGCCCTCCGGTGTAAGCGCATTTGGGTATCGTAGAAAACATCGTAACATGTTACGGTTGTTGGAGAAAATGATGCAAGATGATGTGCCAACGAAGATATCGGAAGCAAAATCTATGCAGCAGGTCTTTGAGATACTGCGTGGCTATCCCACGATCGGAGAGTTCCTCGCATATCAGTTGGCTACAGACATTAATTACAGTGAGATCACAAATTTCTTGGAGATGGACTTTGTTGTACCTGGTCCTGGAGCGAGAAACGGCCTTAGGAAGTGCTTTGAGAGCTTGGGTGGTTTGAACGAAGCTGAGATGATTCGGCTTATGGCAGATAGGCAAGAGGAAGAATTCAATAATTTGGGATTGAGTTTTCGATCACTTTGGGGCCGGCGGCTTCAGCTTATAGATTGCCAGAACCTGTTCTGTGAAGTGGATAAGTATGCGCGTCTGGCACATCCGGAAGTGGTAGGAAGAAGTAAAAGGATGCGAATAAAGCAGAAGTACAGGCTGAATCCAGACCAAATTGAGTATTGGTATCCACCGAAATGGAGGATTAACACGAGCTTCTGTGCAAGTACGTAATGTGGGAAGTTGACGTTACCCTTCAATCTCCGGACCTCTTAACTTGGCATCTTTGAGTTCCAAATAACACTTCTGGCCGCTTTTTTTATTTTGTGCCTGAAAGCGTAGGTATGATTTCTTAAGTTTTGGTGTTCCAACAGCTAAACGGAGCATCTTGCGGAGTCTGCCAATCCAATTTTTGCTGATGGCTTCGATCTCTTTGTCAGTCCATTTTTTTTCATCATCTGATAA